>AWGX01000959.1 GCA_000495415.1 Smithella sp. ME-1
TCTCCTGCTGAGTATGGATAAATCGTACTTCGAACAAAAAATCTGGCCTAATATGTTTTACATGTCAGTGGATGATATCTGGCGCTGGAAGATGAATGTAGCTCGCGCCATGGGCAATAGTCTTAATCCGGTTTATGTTGAAGATCTCATTTCAGCTTTTCGGGAAAACTCTGATGAGCGTGTCAGATGCATGATAGTCTGGGCTTTGGGACGTATCGGCAACAACGAAGCTGTGGCCGGACTTGAACAATTTTCTAAAGACAGCGAAGGAATTGTAACGGAAGAAATCAGGCAAGCTATGAAATCGATTGAGACAAGAAAATTTTAGCCTTCTTCAATCGAAATATCTGTTATTTCGAAATTTCTTGTGCCACCCGGTGTCTGTACGGTTATTTCGTTGCCGATTTTTTTCCCAATGAGAGCTTTGCCGATGGGAGATGTTACGGAAATCTTGTTTTGATTAATGTCCGATTCATAAGGTCCGAGCAATTGATATTTTATTGTTTCGCCATTGTCGATATCTTCCAGACTTACGTAACAGCCAAAAACAACTTTCTCGGTGGTTAATTCTTTTAAGTTGATGATATTGGACATCGCCAATTGATGTTCCAACTCCTGAACCCTTCCGTAAAGAAAAGACTGTCGTTCTTTGGCAGCTGAATACTCAGCGTTTTCTGAAATGTCCCCATGCGCGCGCGCCACTTCAATATCGCGAACATTTTCCGGAATTGATACGTTTTTTATCGTTTCCAGATCTTTTTTCAATCTTTCAAAGCCTGCTTTTGTAATAGGTATCCTTTGCATAATAACTCCAGATTATTTAACTATGTCCTGGCGTGATTTTTTTAAAAACGGGCAGGATATAACTTGACTTTTGTTTAATAAAGAATATGTGCCCTGTCAAGAAACATTTAATGGCTGTGTTTGTCCAATTGTGCTATTTAGGGCATAATGTAAAAATAAAGGTTTTTAAAGATAATGCTTGATAAATTCAACAGAGAAATAAATTACCTGCGTGTTTCCATAACCGACAGGTGCAATTTACATTGCCGTTATTGTCGCCCCAAAGAAGGAATTTCTTTGCAGGGACATGATGACATTTTGCGTTATGAGGAGATAATCCGCATTGTTTCCGTTGCCGTAAAAATGGGATTGGTCAAGGTGCGGGTAACAGGAGGCGAACCACTGGTTCGCAGAGGCTTTGTCAATTTTATTGCCGAACTCAAAAATATTGACGGTTTGCAGGATATAAGCCTGACAACAAACGGCATTCTTCTGGAAGAATTCGCCCAAGGAATTATTGATGCCGGTATTAGCCGTATAAATATTAGCCTTGATTCTCTGAATAAAGATAAATATTCCCATATTACCAACGGCGGAGATTTAGATGCTGTTTTGCGTGGAATTGCCCGTGCTGAAGAAGTAGGTTTCTCTCCGATAAAAATTAACACAGTTGCCATTAAGGGTTTTAATGACGATGAAGCTTTGGATTTCGTCCGATTAGCCGTAGACAAGCCCTTCCAAGTGAGGTTTATTGAATTGATGCGGGTTGGCCAGCAAACAAATCTGGATGACGTTGGGGATTATATGCCGACGTCGCAGTTGATTGATAGAATTAAAAAGAAATACGAACTGGAACCGATAAAAAACAAGAAGAAAAGATCCGATGGCCCGGCCAGAATATTCAAAATAAAAGGAGGTCGTGGCGAAATAGGTTTTATTAATCCGGTGAGCGATCATTTTTGTTCGACATGTAACCGCTTGCGCCTTACGTCTGATGGCAAATTGCGGGTTTGCCTGCTTAACGAAAAAGAAGTTGACTTAAAAAAGGCTCTACGGGAAAATTGCAACGATGCGGAATTGGAAAAACTTTTCTGGGATGCTGTTTTACTGAAACCAAAACAGCATGATTTGATTTGCACAGAAAACACTTTAAAAAAATGCCGAAACATGTCGGCGATTGGCGGTTGAAAAAGTATTAAAAAATATGTTTCATGAAACAAGGTGTAATTTGCCATATATAGTGTAAAATCGAATTCGCCGGAGACAGTGGAAATGTTTTTAGATCAAAAATCAGCCCAATTATCCGATGAACAACAAAAGGCACTGCGAAGAAATTATATTATTTCGCGGCAGAAAAAACTTATTCTGGATTTGTTAGTTCCGCTTGCCGGCGAAAGAATTCTGGATGTGGGTTGTGGTGCCGGAGATAATTTACATTTTTTTCAGGAGAAATGGTGTTCATTAACAGGAATTGATTCTTCTAAAGAGAAACTGGAAATTGCCCGGCAGAAATACGGTGACCATGCCGAACTTGTTCTCGCTCAGCCCGATGACATTCCTTTTTCCGACAATGAATTTGACATCGTAACTTTGATTAATATTCTGGAAATTTCTGATAATCCGCGAAAAATTATTGAAGAGGCAATCAGAGTCTGCCGTAATCGTGTATTTATCGGATTTATAAATAATTGTTCTTTTGTGAGTACAAAACAGGGGTTGAAAGAAATGTTTGGTTTCCCCCTTTCACGGAAAATACATTTGTTTAGTTTTCCTGAAATTAAAACAATGGTAAAAAAATGTACCGGCGATATAACCATTAAATGGGGCAGTGTTATTTATTTCCCCAATATCGTTCATTCTTATTTTGAGAAACTGGAAGAAATTATTCCCATCCGAAAGAACCCCATTGGAGCTTTTGTCGGCATGACATTTCCGGTTAAATATACATACAGGACAGCGCAGAGCCCGATTATGGAGGCATTTAAATTAGAGGCTAAGGCACGAAATACAGCACCTGAGGCTATTCGGGAAATATTGAGGCAGACGGATAAATGATTAAAGAAGCGATGCTTTATGAAAAACTTTCTGAAGGTCAGGTACGATGCGGCCTATGCGCACACAGATGCGCGATTAAACCCGGCAAGCGGGGCGTATGTGGAGTAAGAGAAAATAAAGAAGGTGTTTTATACTCGTTGGTTTATGGAACACTGATAGCCGAGAATATTGACCCCATCGAAAAAAAACCTTTCTTTCATGTTTATCCCGCTTCCAGATCATATTCCATTGCCACGGTAGGATGTAATTTCATCTGCGATTTTTGTCAGAATCACGACATTTCACAAATGCCGCGCGCCGCGCGCATGATAAGCGGCGAAGATTTTATGCCCACGGAAATCGTGGCAAGGGCAAAGAAAAGCGGGTCAAAAACAATTGCCTACACCTACACAGAACCGACAATTTATTTCGAACTGGCCTACGATACTGCGAAAGTCGCTACAGAAAACGGCCTAATAAATGTTTTTGTCACCAACGGTTTTATGACAACCGGAGCAATCGAAACAATAGCCCCTTATTTATCTGCTGCCAATGTGGATTTGAAATCTTTCCGCGATGAATTTTACACAAAACGATGCGGAGCAAGGCTAACTCCGGTTCTGGAGAGCCTGAGAAAAATGAAAGAGCAGGGAATATGGGTGGAAATAACCACGCTGCTTATTCCTACTCTAAATGACAGTGACGAAGAACTAAAAGATATTGCCGGATTTATTGCCGGGTTGGGTGTCGAGACTCCCTGGCATATAAGCCGTTTTCATCCGCAATTCAAAATGCAGAATCTGCCGGCAACTCCGGTTGCCTCGTTGCATCGCGCTGTAGAAATAGGAAAGCAGGCCGGATTAAAATACGTATACAGCGGTAACGTGCCTGGAGATGAGGGTGAAAATACATACTGCTTTAATTGCAGAAATCTTTTGATTGAACGCTATGGTTTTAGAATTATCAGTAGTAACTTGCAAGGGAATAAATGCAACAAATGCGGGACGGAACTGGAAGGAATATTTTGACATTAAAAAAGCGGTTTGTTATATTTTAAAAAAGAAATTATTATAATATTTAACTGATCTGGATGCTGTAACCGTGAGCGCAAGGGTAATAATCTTCAAGAACTCGCATAAAATATTAAAGGCATTTTGCCAAGGAGAACAAAACCATGAATCAGAATCAATACAAGAAAATAATTTCCTCCGCGATAGAACGTGAAATTGAGGCCTATACATTTTATAGCGCGGTATCAAAAAAGGCTAAGGATAAAAACATCAAATCTACCTTTAATAAACTTGCCGAAGAAGAAAAAGAACACAAGCGTACTTTAGAGGGGTTCCTTGCCAAGGCTCCGGAGAAAATGCATTTCTCGGAATCCAAAGATTACAAAATCGTGGATGCACTTGTTAC
>AWGX01000960.1 GCA_000495415.1 Smithella sp. ME-1
CTAGACGCGCCAGCGGAGGACATTTAATGGTTATATTTATTATCCACATCTGCTCTTTTAAATATTTCTTGACATCAAAGCAATCTTAAGGTAGGGAAGTCGCGAGGTAGGTATGACTTGCAGTCAAATTATGACCTCTGTTCATAAAATGTCATATAATATAAGTAGTTAGAGTAATTGCGTTGCCAGCATCAAGGCGTTATTAAAAACGTTTAAAATCATAAAAAAATTAGGGAGGAATATTTAACATGGCGGATGCAAAGGTTCAATTAAAGGAAATATATCCGATTCCGGAAAAGGCGAAAAAGAAAGCCTGGATAAGCGGAAGAGAAGCTTACGACAAGCTCTGGAAGCGTTCAGTTGAAGAGCCCGAGAAATTCTGGGCTGAAATTGCCGAACAGCAGGTAACCTGGTTCAAGAAATGGGACAAGGTTATGGATTATAACTTTGATATTAAAAAAGGTCCCATCTACGTTAAATTCTTTGAAGGTGGAAAGCTCAACATTTCTTACAACTGTCTGGACAGACATCTGGAGAAACGCGGCAACCAGATCGCGATTCAGTGGGAAGGCAATGAACCCGGCGAAGAAAGAGCTATTACTTACAAACAATTGCATGAAGAAGTCTGCAAGTTCGCCAATGTTTTGAAGGCTAATGGCGTAAAGAAAGGCGACCGTGTAGTTCTTTATATGCCGATGGTTCCCCAACTTGCAATCGCCGCGCTGGCCTGCTCGAGAATCGGCGCCATTCATGGAATCGTTTTCGGTGGTTTCAGCGCCGACGCTCTGCGTGACAGAATTGTTAATTGCGAAGCTAAAGTACTGGTTGTTTGCGACGGAACTTTCCGCGGCGCCAAAGCCGTTCCGCAAAAAGCGATAGCTGATGATGCATTGAAAGCCTGCCCCTCTATCAAGACCGTTATCGTGGTCAACAGAGTTGGCGATAAAATTAAATGTGAAATGACAGCCGGCCGTGACAAATGGTATCATGAAGAAATGGCCAAGGTTGATGCCAAGTGCGAACCGGAACAGATGGATGCTGAAGATCCTCTGTTCATCCTTTATACATCAGGTTCTACCGGACAGCCCAAAGGTGTTATGCACACCACTGGCGGTTATCTCGTTTACACTTCTTATACTCACAAAATCGTTTTCGATTATCACGATGGTGATATGTACTGGTGTACCGCCGACCTGGGTTGGGTTACCGGTCATAGTTACATCGTTTACGGTCCTCTTTGCAACGGCGCCACCTCGATTATGTTCGAAGGCGTTCCCAATTATCCGACCTACAGCCGCTTCTGGCAGGTTGTTGAAAAATACAAGGTCAACATTTTCTACACAGCCCCGACAGCTATTCGCGCTATCGCCAAGGAAGGCGATGATTTCGTGAAGAAGTGCGACATTTCTTCTCTGCAGACTCTGGGAACAGTCGGCGAGCCGATCAACCCCGAAGCCTGGAATTGGTACTACAATCTTATCGGCCGTGGCGAATGTCCTATCGTGGATACCTGGTGGCAGACTGAAACAGGCGGAATTTTGATTACCCCGCTGCCCGGCGCAATTGAAATCAAACCCGGTATGGCCACTCTGCCTTTCTTCGGCGTACAGCCGGTGCTGGTCGATGATGAAGGCAAAGAATTCAAAGATACGGTTGCCAGCGGTGCTCTGTGCATTAAAGTTCCGTGGCCCGGCATCATGAGAGGCGTCTATGGCGATCCCAAGAGATTCCAGGAAACCTATTTCGAACAGTTCCCCGGCTACTATGTAACCGGTGACGGCTGCCGCCGTGACAAGGACGGCTACTATCAGATTACCGGCCGTATCGACGACGTTATCAATGTTTCCGGTCACCGCATGGGTACAGCCGAAGTCGAAAGCGCTCTGGTTGCGCATAAGGCTGTCGCAGAAGCGGCGGTTGTCGGCATGCCCCACGAAATCAAGGGACAGGGCATTTATGCTTACGTAACCCTGAAGACCGGTCAGACTAAATCCGATGAGTTGAAGAAGGAATTGGTTGCTCATGTCCGCACAGTCATTGGTCCGATTGCGACCCCCGACAAGATTCAGTGGGCGGATGCTCTTCCCAAGACCAGAAGCGGCAAGATCATGAGAAGAATTCTGAAGAAAGTTGCCGCCAACGATCTGGGCAATCTGGGTGACACCAGCACATTGGCAGACCCCAGCGTTGTTGACGACATCGTCAAGAATAGACAGTAAAACATTAAGTCCGATTCCCTGAGAAAGGGGAATCGGACTTTTTTATAAAACCTACAATTAGAGAAAAAATAAAAATGCGTGTTTTCCTCTAAAAAGAAAAATACGCAGAAGAAGGAGGTTGGACAAAGTGAATATTATCGCATGTGTAAAACAGGTACCGGATACTGAAGCCCAGATCAAAGTCAAAGGTGACGGATCAGGGATAGATGATTCCCAGATCAAATGGGTTATGAATCCATATGATGAATTCGGCGTAGAAGAAGCTCTGAAATTGAAAGAAAAAAATGGTGGAGATGTTACAATAATCTCCGTGGGACCGGCAAGAGCAATGGAGACCATCAGAACAGCTCTGGCGATGGGCGCGGATAAAGGCATTCATATCAGCGATCCCGCTCTGGATAATGCGGATGCTTTTGTTACGGCATCGGCTCTGGCGGCAGCAATTAAAGGATTGCCCCATGACATTATCTTCTGCGGACAGCGCGCTATTGATGATGACTCCGGTCAGGTTGGAGCAATGCTGGCCGAGCTGCTGGGAATTCCCCAGCTGACTCTGGTTACCAAATTGGATTTCGCCGGCTCTTCCGTAAAAGTAATCCGTCCGATTGAAGGAGCGCAGCTCTCCATAGAAACCAGCTTACCCTGCGTGGTAACAGCGCAGAAAGGTCTCAACGAACCCCGCTACGCGTCGCTTCCCGGCATTATGAAAGCCAAAAAGAAACCAGTGGATGTGAAAAACGCGGCGGCTTTGGGTGTTGCAACAGATGTGAAAGCCAAAGTAGCCAAAGTTGTTCCGCCTCCAGCCCGCGCAGCCGGCAAAATAATTTGCGGTGATGATGCGGCTCAGAAAGCGGCAGAATTGGCCCGGTGTCTCAGGGAAGAAGCTAAAGTTATTTAATTTAAAAGCGGAGGAATTGAAAAATGGCAAAAGGAATATTTGTAATTGCAGAACAGAGAGACGGCGCCCTGCGTAAAGTAAGTTTTGAGCTTGCTTCCGCGGCCAGAAAACTGGCTGATCAGACAGGAGATGAAGTCAGCGCCATTCTGCTCGGTTCAGGTATAGAGAGTTTAGCTGCCGAATTGGGTAAATTCGGTGTAGATAAAGTTTTTGTCGGCGACAATGCGGCGCTGGAACCTTATGTAACTGAAGCGCACGCTCAGGTAGTCGCCAAGATATTAAAAGATAACGATGCGGCAATCGCACTGTTCGGCGCTTCCGTTCAGGGCAAGGATCTTTCCGCCCGCGTAGCCGCTAAACTGGCCGGTGGTCTGGCTACAGATTGCACGGATGTTAAAGTTGACGGAGGCAAATTTGTTGCCGTTCGCCCGATGTACGCCGGCAAATGCTTTGCCGATGTAGAATTCAGCTCCACTCCGGCTATGGCATCGCTTCGTCCCAACGTGTTCGCGGCTGTGGAAAACGCCAAAGCTGCCGCAGTAACCAAGGTTGACGTTGCTGTTGACGCCCAGAAGAGCAAGGTTCTGGAAGTGCAGAAAGACACCAGCGGTAAAGTCGATTTGACAGAAGCCAACATTATTGTTTCCGGTGGACGCGGTATGAAAGGTCCGGATGAATACAAGATGCTGGAAGAATTGGCAGATGTGCTCAAAGGCACGGTTGGTGCTTCCCGCGCCGCGGTTGATGCCGGATGGCGTCCTCAGAAAGACCAGGTTGGGCAGACCGGAAAAGTTGTTTCTCCGAATCTGTACATTGCCTGCGGTATTTCCGGTGCTATTCAGCATCTGGCGGGCATGAGCTCATCCAAGTGCATCGTGGCTATTAATAAGGATGCGGAAGCTCCCATCTTTACCAAGGCCGATTTCGGTGTAGTTGATGATCTGTTTAAGGTTGTTCCCGAATTAACTGCTGCCTGCAAGAAATTGTTGGCTTAAAATTTAATTGATAACAGCTTCCGGCAGTGGTTGTAATCATTGCCGGAAGCTGAATATAAAAAAGTTATTGAAGACTTTAATTTCTTGATTTTATTCAAGTCAATAAAGGCTTGGGTGAAGTTTGAGTTAAAAGTTTAATACCCTCAATATTTCGGAGGATCAATGGAACACAATATTAGCCCTATTGGAATAGGAAATGAAGGTCGTCAGGTTTTTTGGAACGCTCATAGTTTTGAACCGTTCCTTTTTCTTTTTACTGCCATAGCAATGGCCATATTTGCTTATGGAGTTTATCAACGCTGGAAGATGTGGAAAGCGATAGGCAAGGATGAAGTTCGCGTGGACGAACTTCCGGCAAGAATAAAAGCCCTCATTATGAATGGATTTTTTCAGGTCAAAACCTGGAAAGACGTCTACCCCGGAATCATGCACGGCTGTATCTTTTTCGGCTTTTTTGTTTTAATTTTCGGAGCCGCTTTCGATGCCGGGGAGTTTCATATTACGGAGCCTTTATTCAGCTGGGCGTTTTTACGCGGCAGTTTCTATCTGGGCTTTTCCTTCATGATGGATCTGTTCGGACTGCTGGTGCTAATCGGAGTGTTGATGGCGGCATATCGCCGGTATATCCAAAAACCGGACCGCCTTACTTATAAAGGAACGCCAGATACAACTACTGAAGACGGAATTGTTCTTTTGCTGATTGGTGGTATTATCGTTACCGGATTCATAATTGAAGCGCTACGTATTCATGCAACCCTGGATCCGGCTACCGGTTATGCGACATGGGAAACATGGTCATTTGTCGGCTGGACTATGGCCAATATGATTTCCGGCATGGATATTGAAAGTGCGAAAACAGCTCACATGGTGTCCTGGTGGACACATACATTTATAGCTTTAGGTTTTATCGCTTACATTCCTTATTCCCGATTGATGCACATCATTACCACACCGGCCAATCATTTCTTTGGGTCGTTGAAACCAACCGGTTATGTGGAACCGATTCGTGATATTGAAAATCAGGAATCCTTTGGTGTGTCCAAGCTGGAAGAGTTTACCTGGAAACAGATTTTTGATTCCGACGCCTGCACGAAGTGCGGACGTTGCCAGGATGGATGTCCGGCTTATCTGACCGGGAAACATTTATCTCCCAAGAAATTGGTTCAGGATATCAAGACACACTGGTTGGAGAAGGCGCCGGCCGCTATTAAAGCAAAGGCCGCTGCTGCTCCTGCCGTTGAAGGTGCCGATGCTGCTCCGGCGGCTGAAGCTGTAGAAGCTGCACCTGAAAAAGCTCTGGTCGGCGAGGTAGTCGACCTGAATTCAGTGTGGGACTGCACCAATTGTATGTATTGTATGGAAAACTGTTCATCCTCAATTGAGCACGTACAGAAGATTATCGATATGCGCCGTTACAAAGTTTTGACCGAAGCCGATTTCGCTCCGGAACTGCAGTTGACCTATCGTAACATGGAAAACAATTCCAACCCCTGGGGTATCGGTGCTCATATGCGCGCTGACTGGGCTAAGGAGTTGGGTGTTAAAACACTGGCTGAAGATCCCAACGTCGAATATCTCTTCTACGTCGGCTGTTCCGGATCTTTTGATGATCGCGGCAAAAAGATATCTGTTGCGTTTGCCAGGATTCTGCAGGCTGCCGGTGTCAGCTTTGGTATTTTGGGAACTGAAGAAAGCTGCTGTGGCGATTCAGCAATGCGCGGCGGCAATGATTATCTGTTCCAGTCTCAGGCACAGGCCAATATCGAAATCATGAACGGCTATGGCGTAAAGAAGATTATCGCCATTTGTCCGCATGGTTATAACTGTATCAAGAAAGATTACCCCAACTTTGGCGGCAACTATGAGGTTTACCATCATACCGAAATCATCGCCGACCTGATTGCCAAGGGTAAGATTAAATTC
>AWGX01000961.1 GCA_000495415.1 Smithella sp. ME-1
CCGTCCTATACCCAATGATCCATTATCAATTGTAGCGCCCGCTGATTCCCGCATGCTTTTTGGCTCTTTTTCCGAAACTTCAAGTTTGTTCATTAAGGGAAAATTTTTCGAATATGAAGAGATACTCGGTCAGCACAAAGAGACGTGGCTTAAAGCTTTTCATGATGGAGACTTCGCTATATTTCGCCTGACACCGGAAAAATATCACTACAATCAT
>AWGX01000962.1 GCA_000495415.1 Smithella sp. ME-1
TGCCTACGAACAAGGAAACCCCATATCCCAAAATACTGGCTCCTGCCAGCCATTCCGGATCCATTTCTTTCAAATTACCAACAACGGCAATTGTGCCGGCTCCCTGTTTGGGAACACCGTTTGCTCCACGGGGCACATTAGGATTATGCTGCGTGCCCGGCCAGGCTACGAATCCCTGCGCTCCGCCTAAAAATATTCGGGTACCTATTCCTATTGTCCTGTAATAAGGATCATTAAACAATGGACTTATTTGCCCCGATGTCGCATAGGCCGCATTGGCCATTTGCGGACGGAGCATCCCCATGTATGTATATATTGTTCTATCGGATAAATTAACGGCGCAATTATAATTTTGATAAGCATTGCGCGGATTAAACAAAATCGCGTTTTGCAGATCATTTATCGTAATGTTTCTTTCATACTTCCTTGCAGGATAACAATCAGTCCCGTACCCTTCGGCCCGAAGTTTAACAACATTTCCGGCAACAAGATCTTCTATTACATG
>AWGX01000963.1 GCA_000495415.1 Smithella sp. ME-1
CATGTCTAATTGCCGGAGCAATAGTAAAGAGGGGAGGAGGGAATGGCCGATTTTGTTGAATATGATAAGTATGACGCAGTAGGATTGGCAACGCTTGTGCGGGAAAAGAAAATTTCTCCGGCCGAACTTTGCGAAGAAGCGATTAACCGCATTGAAAAGTTGAATCCGATCCTCAACGCCGTTATAATTCCCATGTTTGATATCGGGCGTGAAACAGCGAATAAAACTCTTTCTGACGGGGCTTTTGCCGGTGTGCCTTTTCTTATGAAGGATTTAATCAGTGCTTACGCCGGAGTAAAATTGACAAGCGGTTGCCGTGCCTATAAAGATTATGTTCCCGACTATGACAGTGAACTGGTAAAGCGTTTTAAAAAATCCGGTCTGATTACACTGGGCAAAACCAACACTCCCGAGTTCGGTTTAATGGGGATAACCGAACCGGAATTGTATGGAGCGACACGCAATCCATGGAATATCGGGCATACTCCCGGCGGATCAAGCGGGGGTTCCGCTGCCGCAGTAGCTTCCGGCATGGTACCGATGGCTTCAGGAGGCGATGGTGGCGGGTCAATTCGCATTCCCTCAGCTTATTGCGCTTTGTTCGGTTTGAAGCCTACACGGGGACGTACTCCGACAGGACCTAAATATGGTGAATTATGGCAGGGCGCGGCGGTGGAACACGTGCTGACAAGGTCGGTACGGGATAGCGCCGCTATCTTGGATGTCCTTTGCGGTGCTGATGTTGGGGCTCCTTATATTATCAAACCGCCGGAAAGGCCGTATATCGATGAAATTAACAGCGAGCCCGGCTCATTGAAAATAGCGTTTAGTACTGAATCTCCAATTGGAATGGGAACGCACGAGTATTGCAGGGAGGCTGTTTATGAAACTGCCAGATTGCTGGAAGAATTGGGACACAATGTCCGGGAGGAGAGACCACAACTGGACGGCATTAAACTGGCCAATTCTTATTTTACTCTTTATTTTGGAGAAATTGCTGCCGATATCAAACTTGCCAAAACTGCATTGAAGAAGAAAGTCAGTCGCCATGATTTTGAAATAGCCACATGGTTTTTCGGTGAACTGGGTCATCTCTACAGTGCTATGGATTTCGTACAGGTTATGAGAGAATGGGATATTGCAGCAAGAATAATGGGGCAGTTCCATCTCAAGTATGATTTGTACCTTACCCCGACAGTAGCTTTCCCTCCGGCAAAGATAGGAGAGCTTTTGCCGAAATCATACGAAAAAACTGCCATGAAAATATTAAGTATACTTAAGCTTGGTGTCCTGGCCAAGGCTTCAGGAATGATAAATAAAATTGCGATAGAAACTCTCGCTAAAACGCCGTTTACTCAAATTGCCAACTTTACCGGACAACCGGCGATGAATATTCCGTTAAACTGGGATAAAAACGGGATGCCCTGCGGTGTCCAATTTATAGCTCCATTTGGTGAGGAGGCTATTCTGTTCAGATTAGCTGCTCAACTGGAAAAAGCAAAACCGTGGTTTGATAAACGTCCAATTTTGAAAGTTTGATTTATGACTGAAGGATACAAAAGAATTTTTATTTACATCAGGAAATATTTTGTAAGGTGTAGACGTGTAATTGTAAAAAAGAAATTATAACAGTTCTGAAAGCAGTATTAGCCTTCAATCAGCAGGTATCTACAAATCAGGTCTTCCAGCTCTTTAAGGAATCTTTTTTCTTGAATGTCTGTGCCGCCATATTTAATTTGGTGAATTATTTCTTCCGAGCATTTAAGCAACAATACCGCGGCAGCTTCAAAATCGGATATGCGGATATGTTCTTTATAGGTTTGAAAATATAAAACAAGCAAACTGATCAGTTTTTTCTCTTCCTTGACGCGTATTTTCTCTATTTCCTTATCCAGTAAAACCATAGCGAGAATTTCTTTAAGAAGTCGATGGTTAAAATTGTACTCGGAAAGAACATTGTATACAATGAAATGAATTAGTTTTTTAAATTCTTTATAATTATCAACCGGGCTTTTATGTATTTTAAGCTCGAATTTGAGCAGCACATTTTCAGCAATGCTTTTAAATATCCTTATGATTATTTCAATGAAGACCTCTTTTTTATTGTTGAAATAACTGTAG
>AWGX01000964.1 GCA_000495415.1 Smithella sp. ME-1
TATGACAAGGTTTCATTGAAACACTACACGAGAAAATAATAATCTTGAATCACCGAAATTTTGAAATCCTGTTTGTAGAGCAGGGACATTCGCTGATTAAAAAAAGACCACCAGCCTTAGAAAAGCAACGAAGTGAAAATCAAATTAAAAAATTCAGTGAGATTTTTTTATCAGCAGTAAAGGCTGCGGTGTTCCGGCGTCATTTTCTCGAATTCATCTCGTGCTTCATCCGGTTTCAACACAACCTTTTCCCCGTTGGGACGTTGAATAACACAACCGGAGGATGTAAGCAGCCGGTAATTTTCGGCGGTTTCTTTCCGGTCTCCCCAGCATATGTAGCAGCAGTTACCGCAGGTGAGCCTGATATTCATTCCGCCCAGTGGACCGGCGGCATAACCGCCAGAATTTGGAGGCTGCGGCCATCGGGCGTATTTGTCGATGGCACGGAGCATAGTTTCCAGGATATCTTCCTTTGATTCCGGTATGGCATAGCGTCCCGGCGACCACGTTGACCACTTGCCGCTTTTGTGCAGTCCGGTAAATCCTCCGCACACGAACATGCAGCGCGTGCAGTCAATTCTGCGGGAGAAGGTATATGTTTTGCCTCCCAGAACAACGGTGTCTGTGTCGTCTTTCGAAAACATGTTTCCTACACAGGATTTTACGCAGATCTTGCACTTATCACAAAAATTTTCTTTCTCCGTCAGGGGATCGGTGGGATTAAGCTCAGCGGTTGTCACGACAGTTCCCAGAATAATGGCCGTGCCATACCCGCGTATTCCCACGTTGCCGGACCAACCGAAAGAACCCAGCCCGGAAGCAACCGCGACATAGCGGTGGGAAATGTCCGGATGCATAAGCAGCTGCCAGTTTTCAAAATCGGTACGATACTTGTTGTTGCCGTGAACCCGTGCTGATGGATAGCCCCTTTCTGTCAGCCAGATGGCGCATTCCTTGGATATTTTGGAAGACAAAATGGATTTGTTAATCTGCTCTTCATCATTGCCTGTACGATCTTCCTTGGAAAGGTAAGAGCGAATCTTTCCGCGTTCAAGAGGCAGGGCAAAGCTTATTGCGGAACGGGCTTCCTTAAGCTGGTAGGTGATGTCGGCACTTGGTGGGGCGCCAGCAAGGCTTTCCAGTGTGGCGAACCGGACTTTTATCGCGCCTTTTTCCAGCAGAAACTCCTCAATTAATTTTTCCAGCGACATTTCAAAACCTCTCCAGATGTTTTGCTTTACCTGTAACCGATTGACTTTCAAAAATCAACCTCTGTAATTCCGGCCCGGCATACGCCGGGTAAACTCCAGCGGGGATCCAACTGCCAGCGTCATTCCCGTCCCGCATACGCGG
>AWGX01000965.1 GCA_000495415.1 Smithella sp. ME-1
AGGAGAAATATAGTCAAATGTCGTCGCTGTTCCGAAATCGACAATAATTGATTCCTTGCGATACTTGTCATAAGCCGCGACAGCGTTTACGATTCTGTCCGCACCCACTTCTTTGGGATTGTCGTAAAAAATAGGCATGCCGGTTTTAATGCCCGGCCCCACAATCATTGGTTTGATTTTGAAATATTTCTGACATAGCGGCTCCAGAATATTGAGCATAGGCGGCACAACGCATGAAATAATAACAGCTGTAACCGCTTTAATTTCTCTGGCATTCATGCGGCTTGAATGATAAAGATTTGAAATAAGTATTCCGTACTCATCAACGG
>AWGX01000966.1 GCA_000495415.1 Smithella sp. ME-1
CACAATCAATATTTGCAATTGCGACACAGTCTCGAAGGCGTGAATTACATCTTAGTGATTTTTTACGGATTCATCATTTGACGCTATGCAGATTTCCAGGATTCTATCCACGTTAAAAACACGTTTTTGCCTGCGCTCAAGACAATAGGCTCCCAATCCTAGAAACGAATGTCCGTTGTATTCCATATCCTCTACCACCACGGGCCGGATAACCCGTTTTGATTTTTCATCTTTCGCTTTGAGATAAACAATCTCAACGGTTTGTTTTTCTTCAATCGCCCTGGTCAGCATGGCCAGCTTGTCTTCGCGGGTGCAGGTCAGCGCGGCCTTGGCGTACTGCATACCGGTTAAAAATTTGACCACCTGCCAGTCCATCATAATATGATTTTTCTTCAAGGGTTGTTTCAGGACAATACCTTCCAACGTTGTACAGCGGGAAAGAGCCACATACATCTGCCCGTGTGCGAACGTGCCACGTCCCACGTCAATGACAACCTTTTCAAACGTTTTACCCTGGCTTTTGTGAATGGTCACGGCAAATGCCAGCCGCACCGGATATTGGCGAAAAGACCCGACCTCTTCCGAGCGCAGATCCTCGTTTTTGAGAAAGAATTTGTAGATTTTCCAGGTGTAGGGAGAGATTTCCACCGTTTCGCCGTTATCCAGTTCGGCCACGATTACATCTTCCCCTTCATCGTCCTTTGCAAATTTTTTCACCCTGCCGATTGTCCCGTTAATCCACTGCCCGTAAGAATCGTTATTGAGCATCATAATCTGCGCGCCTTTTTTCAATTTCAACTCTTCGGCTGTCGGCATGGATTCTTTGCCGAACTCTCCGTCAACAAGACCTTGCGCTCTCCATATTTTACCGGGCAACTGAGCCAACCGGTTTTCATTGATCAGATCGGACATATCGTTGGTACTGGTAAGCGAAATATAAAATTCATCGGCAGACACTTCAAAAGACGGATTACAGCGCTGATTGAACAGAGCGATATCCTCATCCGTGATGGAGTTATTACGGATGGTGTTGAGCAGGCGGACAAATTCCTCATCTTTCTGGCGATAGACTTTTTCCAGTTCAATAAATTCCAAATCCAGATCAGGAAACACTTTGGCGCTGAAAAAAAACGGACTGGCATAAAGCGAACGGAATATTTCCCGCTCCGCGCTGGAAACAACAGGCGGCAACTGATAGAAATCTCCTATAAAAATCATCTGCACACCGCCGAAGGGGCATTTGGAATCAGGACCGTTCAGCCGCAAAAATTTATCAACGCAATCTAAAAGATCAGCCCTTACCATGGAAACTTCATCAATGACTACGGTCGTCAACTTTTTATAGATAGATGTTTTTTCTTTACCGGTCGCCTTTTTTCTCTTGATGGCGGCGGGTGTTACATTCGGTTTAAAATGGAAAAAAGAATGGATGGTCTGCCCGCCTACATTAACGGCGGCAACACCTGTCGGCGCCAGAATAACAGCGTTTTTTTTCGTGTTGTCGCGGAAATAATTCAACAGAGTTGATTTGCCGGTTCCGGCCCGCCCTGTGATGAAGATATTTTTGTCCGTCTCTTCCATCATATCCAGCGCGCACTGGAACTCAGCATTGAAATCTATTTCGACCGGTTTTGATTTTTTTGTCATTGTTTTTCCCGCCATTAATCGTGCCAGACAATAAGCACTTTTCACACAAGACTTCAACAATAATTCTTTGATTTTAAATAAATATTCGTGTAAAAAATATATCGTTCAAAAAAGGTTTTGTTTCAAACCGATATATAAATGGATAAGAAAAATCTGAAATCTGGGGACACCATACTAGTTTTTTCTTGACAAGCAGTTATTATAGTCATAGACAATAAACATGGCCCGTATTGCAAGAGTAGTCGCAGCAAAATATCCTCATCATGTCACCCAGCGGGGCAATCGTCGGCAGGACACATTCTTTTGTGACGATGATTACCGGTATTACATAGAAACCATGTCTGAATGGTGTAATAAGTGCGGCGTGGAAATGTGGGCTTATTGTTTAATGCCTAATCATGTTCATCTTATTGCCGTACCAGAAACAGAAGAAGGACTTCGCCAGGCGATAGGAGAGACGCACAGACGATATACACGCCGGATCAACTTTCGGGAAAAATGGAAAGGCCACCTATGGCAGGGGCGTTTTTCCTCATATGTCATGGATGAACAATATCTTTTAGCGGCGGCACGCTACATTGAACTTAATCCGGTTAAAGCCAGGCTGGTTAAAAGACCGGGACAATATCAATGGAGCAGTGCCAAAGCTCATTTGACGGCAAAAGATGATGAACTTGTCATGGTAAAGCCGTTATTAAAACTAATCGACGACTGGGACGAATTTCTATCCAGTGGGTACACAAAAGAAGATGAATTATTAATATATCGGCATGAGCAGACGGGCAGGCCGTTGGGGAATATTCATTTTATTAAGCGGCTGGAGAGTAAGCTAGAGAGGATCTTAGTTCCAAGAAAAGGTGGAAGGCCGAGGAAGAATAATAACTAGTATGGTGTCCCCTGATTTCCCCGTCCCCTGATTTCCCCTGATTTCCTGATTTCTCAATCAGCGATTGCTCGTTTGGAGTCCGGTAGCGGAAAGCACTCTCCATCTCTTGCGACATTACAAAAATATGCTCATGCGCTTGGTTGCCGTCTGGAGTTGCGTTTAATTAATGAGATGATACACATAAAAAAGGGAAGTCGCACAATACAAACCACCGGACGCGCTAAAGCGCGCCGGTGAGCTTTTCGTCGGGCATAAACAACTTGACATTCGGTCCGATTTTGGTACCATTATCGAACCGGAGGTAAATATCATGAAAATTGTAAACGATATCAAGCCAGTCACTTATTTAAAGTCAAGAGCCGCAGATTTACTAAACCAAATCAATGAAACCCAGAGGCCTGTCATCATTACTCAAAATGGTGAACCACGCGCTGTGCTGCAAGACCCTGTAAGTTATGAAAATATGCGTAACGCCATTGGCATGTTAAAGCTTATTTCACAAGGAGAGGATGATATCCGATGTGGACGTACGAAACCACAGGATAAAATGTTTGATGAAATCGAAAATTCATTGAATGAAAGGCTTAAATGAATAAAAAGTACAGGGTTGAATGGGCAGCTGTCGCCGAAAGTGATTTAAAACAGATCATTGATTATATCGCTTCTGAAAGCCAAGGCAATGCGCTACATTTGTTTAAGAAAATTCGGCAAAAAGCATCAAGCCTCTACGCTTTTCCGGAGCGTGGCCGAATTATACCCGAATTACAAAGTCAAGGAATACACATTTACAGAGAGTTGATTATAGCTCCATGGCGCATCGTATATCGTATATCAGATGGGACTGTTTTTGTTTTATCTGTTATCGATTCAAGGCAAAATATTGAAGATGTTTTATTAAATAGATTAATTAAATAAGCCCAACCAGTCTTTGCACCAATCGCAGCCCGCTGATTTTTTCTTTGTGGGTAAAGATAAATATAGCAACTCGTGATATTAACAAGAAAAGGATTAAGAAATGCCTAATGTGACAGCTAATGGAATCCAAATTGAATATGATACTTTCGGTGACAGTTCATTTCCTGCATTATTATTAATTGCAGGTAATGGTGCTTAACTGCTATTTTGGGAGGTCGAATTCTGCGAGTTATTAGTAAAAAAAGGTTACTATGTGATTCGGTTTGACAACCGGGATGCAGGTCTTTCGACAAAATTTGAAGAAGCAGGAATTCCTGACTTTCCGGCTGCAATCAAAGCTTTAATGGAAGGCAAGCCTGTGCAATCAGCATATTCTCTAGGTGATATGGCAGATGACGCCGTTGGTTTGCTTGATGCTTTGGGCATTGAGAAGGCATATATCTGCGGCGCTTCCATGGGCGGTATGATAGCCCAGGTTATCGCCTATCGACATCCAAAACATGTTTTAAGTCTGACTTCAATAATGTCGACCACAGGAAATCCTGATCTTCCGCAGGCGAAACCGGAAACAATAGCTGCTCTTCTAGCGCCCGCACCTTCGGAACGCAAAGCTTTTATTGAACACATGATGAATATATGGCGGAAAATTTGGAGTCCCGGATTTCCATTTGAGGAAACCAGAGCTCGAACGTTCATGGAAAAGAGCTATGATCGTTCATACTACCCGCAGGGAATGGCACGTCAAAATATAGCTCTTCTTGCCAATGGCGATCGAAGAGGGTCGCTTTCAACAATTACGGTGCCAACTCTTGTAATTCATGGGGCTGATGATCCGCTGATACCATGCGAGGCAGGAAAAGATACAGCTTACGTAATACCGGGATCAAAATTGTTGATAATTGATGGAATGGGGCATGACATGCCCAAAGGGGTTTGGGCCCAAATGGTAGAAGCCATTTCTGAGAATGCTGGGCAAGCCAGCGTTTGAAATAAATAGAAATAAAGGAATGAAACGATATGATTTTAGATACACTTGAGAATGCACACCGATATTTGTCCTTGCACAATGGGTTTGCAAGGGCATTCGATTTTCTCCTGCGCCCGGATCTGAAGGAACTGCCGGTTGGAAAATACGAGATAGACGCTGATCGCATTTATGCAATGGTATCTAAAGAACATGGCCGCAGGAAAGAGGATGCTCTACTCGAAACGCATGAAAAATACATTGATATACAATTGGTCATGACAGGAACGGATGATATGGGATGGAAGCCCAAATCGTTGTGTAAAAAGCCAGCAGGGAAATACGATCACAACGATGATGAGCAGATTTTTATGGATGAACCGGATGCCTGGATATCCGTTAAAAGCGGCGCGCTTGCTATCTTCTTCCCGGAAGACGCGCACATGCCGCTGATCTCGTCAGGGCATATCCACAAAGTAGTTGTAAAGGTTGCAGTAGACCCATTATAGAGACATCAACATGCCTTCATGTGAGCCCTTTCTTTTGGCGAAAGAGTTGTATTAATATCAATAAAATTATGATAATAAGTAATTATGATTAAAAAAATAGTCCATAAAAAAAATCTTAATAACAAACAATCTGCGCAGGCTGATCTCTCATACTGGTTGAGTCGTCCGGCAGAAGAACGTGTTGCCACCGTGGATTATCTAAGAAAGCAATATTATGGAAGCACAGAAAGACTTCAAAGAATTGCTCGAGTTATTCAACGGGCACAAAGTTGAATACATGATTGTCGGCGCTTATGCCCTCGCATTTTATGGAGTGCCTCGTTTTACCGCTGATATTGATATCTTTGTTCACCATTCACCCGAGAACGCCAAAAAAATCCTGTCTGCCCTCGCTGATTTTGGCTTCAGCTCTCTGAACCTGACAATTGAAGACTTTCAGAATCCTAACTCGGTTGTTCAGCTCGGCGTTCCTCCTGTTCGTATTGATATAATAACTTCACTTACCGGAGTCACATGGGAAGATGCGGACAAAGGAAAGCAGGAAGGTTTATACGGAGATGTTTCCGTACATTTCCTCGGCAAGGAACAATACATAACCAACAAACGGGCAACCGGCCGTAAAAAAGATTTAGCTGACCTCGAATCTCTTGGTGAAGAATAATTTAAAGTAACGCCAAACAAGAAATTATTGGCGTAACAGTTCCGTCTGCAAAATCGCAATATTTTGAACATCACATAAAATGTGAACTTCCAATCTTTTCAATAGAGGGTGATTATTTTATACCGCTTCGATTGGAAGCTGCCGTCTATTCGACGTCACTTCTCGGCAGGGTAGAAAATTTAATTTTGATTGCGTGCCCTTTGGTTGCGCACCCGATCAAAGGGTAACGCGGCGGCGAGGAGGAGGCTCCGCAGGCGTATA
>AWGX01000967.1 GCA_000495415.1 Smithella sp. ME-1
ACCTTCAGGTTATACGTTGAGGAAGACGACAACGACCCAGGCATACGCCGGGCTTCGACGCCAACAAAAATAGCACTTCGATTTATAATTAGTATAAAATATGATGAAATGTCTACAACAAATCATGCCTTGTTGTATTCTGAAAAAATCATGGAAAAAATCGCCCGGCCTTGAGTGGAAGATCTAAGATCAGTAGAATAACCAAACATGGCTTTCAAGGGCACTTTAGCTTTAATTTCGCTTATTGTTCCCTTGGGATTAACGGATTGAATTTCACCTCTGCGGGCATTTATATCGCCGATAACATCACCCATAAATTCACTGGGTGTAATAATATCAACCATCATCAGCGGCTCGAGCATAACCGGATCGGCAATTTTGCATCCTTCACGGAAAGCGGTTGCTGCCGCAATTTTATAACCCTGCGCTGAAGATTCGCCGTCCTTAAAAGAACCGCCGGTTACCATTACTCCGACGTCCATTACAGGATAGCTGTTTAATACTCCATTCATCATTGCTTCTTTTATGCCTTCTTCAATCACATCGTAATATTCCGCGGGAATAACACTGTCACCAACATTAATAATTATTTCATTTCCCACACCTCTCTTACGCGGAGTCAAAGAAATTCGCACATGGCCGAAATGTTTCTTTTCGCCCAGTTCCTTTTCAAATATTCCTTCCATTTCGACTTTCTTTTGAATGGTTTCACGATAGACAACCCTTGGCCTTCCGACATTGACATGGCAATTAAACTCGCGAAGTAAGCGATCAACGATGATCTCCAGATGCAATTCCCCCATACCGGAAATTATAGTTTGCGCGGTCTCGTCTTCATATTTAACCCTTAATGTCGGATCTTCCTCTATTAGTTTATCCAGCGCCGAAGCCAGCTTTTCCTGATCAGCCGGGGTTTTAGCTTCAATGGCCTGACTGATAACCGGTTCGTAAAATTCTATCAACTCCAGCATTATCGGGTGCTCTTCCGCGCAGAGGGTGTCACCTGTCGTTGTCGTCTTTAAACCCAAAACGGCAACTATGTCTCCAGCCGAGGCCATCTCAATTCTTTCCCGTTTATTGGCATGCATCCGTAACAGGCGGGCGATTTTCTCTTTTTTCTTCTTTATCGAATTATATATTTCATCATTAACACTGATTTTACCCGAATAAATACGCAGGTAAGAAAGTTTCCGGCCCTCATCCATCATAATTTTAAATGCCAGCGCCGCCAGAGGTTCTTTATCGGAACTGTGTCTGACTTCTTCTTTTTTGGTAACAGGATTTATTCCTTTTACCGGCGGAATATCCTCCGGAGACGGCAGATAATCAATGACCGCATCAAGAAGGGGTTGAATACCTTTATTTCGCAGAGCAGCGCCACATAGTACAGGCACTATTTTCAAAGAGATCGTTGCCTTTCTTACCGCTTTTTTTATTTCGGCTACGGTAATTTCCTCGCCGTCAAGATATTTATCAGCCAGTTCATCATCGACATCGGCCAGAATTTCTATCATCTTTTCCCACTTTAACTTAGCCTGGTCTGCAAATTCTTCCGGAATTTCCCGAATCGAAAATTCACTACCCTGCGTTGCATCGTCCCAGACCAGCATTTTCCAGTTAATCAGATCGATTGCTCCCTGGAAACTGTCCTCACTACCAGCGGGAATCTGGATAGCGACTGGCATAGAAGTAAAACGCTCGCGCATCATTTCGATAGCGCCAAAATAATCAGCACCTACTCTATCCATCTTGTTGATAAAGGCAATTTTTGGAACACCGTACTTATCCGCCTGGTGCCAGACAGTTTCCGATTGCGGCTGTACGCAACCGACCGCACAAAAAACAACGATGGCTCCGTCTAAAACACGCAGGGAACGTTCTACTTCAATGGTAAAATCAACATGGCCCGGTGTATCGATTATATGAATATCATGATTATTCCACGCACAAGTCGTTACGGCTGAAGTGATGGTTATGCCTCTTTCCTGTTCCTGCGGCATCCAGTCCATAACGGCTTCGCCGTCATGAACTTCTCCCATCTTGTAAGATTTTCCGGTGTAAAAAAGAATTCTTTCCGTCACCGTTGTTTTTCCGGCGTCGATGTGCGCGACTATACCAATATTGCGTGTGCGGGATATTTTTGATTTTGCTGCCATAAGAATTAACTATTTTTCTCTTTTTCCGCGACAACAAGTTCCAAATCAGGACGGAAAGCTTTGAGCGTAGAAATATGACCTTTAATTGAAAAAAGTTCTTTCCCTTCTACTAATATTTTTACTTTTTTTATAGTAGGAATGTTTTGAGTTATGGAATTTGTCAAAGAATAAATTGAAGCCATCTCCGCAGTTGAGCTGCCTGGATGCAATTTAATCAGATTTTTGCTGAAATTAACCAAAGCAGTGTCAATATCTACTACTTTCACATCTCTTAAACCCACACCGGCAGGAAAAGTATTAACCAGACCCGTCTTCGATCCATCAAGTATTGCTTTAACAATTTCTTTGGCTTGCGCCGCAGCATCATTTTCTTTAATTACATACCGTTTCTCCGGCATCAAAAAACGTTCCTGTGGATCGGAAAAATAAATCTTTACTACTTGCCTCTCTTTCTTCTTCATGGCATCCATGTCAACCGGAGGAAATACCAAATTAAACAAAGTAATAAAGAAGAGAACCAGTAGAATAAATGCTCCACCGAGAATAAGCGAAAGATAAAGAATTCTCGTGGATTTTTTTATCTTCTTTTCTCTGATATTTTCCGACCGGCGTTGCCTTTTTGTCGTCATAAATACTGGACCCCTCGTAAAAAAACTGCGCCAATCTAGGGTATTTTCTGCCCTCTGTCAAGCACAACGAACTTTTTTCAAAACAAATAAAAAGCCCTTGCTTTTGCGGTAATATTTAACCGCAAGAACAAGGGCCAAATGTAAACTTCAGATTTAGTAATTTTCGGCCAAAACCTCATAATAAGACTGCGGATGTTTACAGGCAGGACACTCTTTTGGTGCTTCCGGTCCTTCGTATACGTAACCGCAGTTAATGCAATGCCACTTGGTCGCTGCTTTTTTCTTGAATACTTGACCGCCGGCGATATTCGCTACAAGCTTGCGATATCTATTTTCATGGAACATTTCGACTTTGGATATTTGTTCAAATGAAAGGGCTACTTCCGGAAAACCTTCTTTTTTGGCAATCTTAGCGAAATTAGCATATAATGTCGTCCATTCCATGTTTTCTCCCGCTGCTGCCGCTTCAAGGTTGCTCCTGGTATCGCCGATTATACCTGCCGGATACGCAGCGGTAATTTCAACTTCGCCCCCTTCAAGATGTTTGAAAAATACTTTAGCATGTTCTTTCTCATTTTCAGCGGTTTCCAGGAAAATACGTGAAATCTGTTCAAAGCCTTCTTTCTTTGCGGCACTGGCAAAAAAAGTATAACGATTTCTTGCCTGCGACTCGCCGGCAAAAGCCGCCAACAAGTTTTTTTCCGTTTTTGTTCCTTTAATTGATTTAGCCATATTTCATCTCCTTTCTCTTACTTATTTATTTTTAATATCTTATACACTCTTTTCAATTTATCAACGGCCATTACGAAAATTTTTTACCTACGGAAAAGGCCTTACCCAGATATCTTCCCGTTCCATAATAGGATTGAATTTCCGGCCCATACAATATCGGATTTATTTTTAAAATATCCGGCAGTCCGTCTTCTCCCAGCATTGCCTCATCCACCCTGACGTCCATAATTTCTCCGATAAAATGTGTGTGAATGCCGATTTCAATGGAATTGGAAAGTTTACACTCGAGAACCATGGGAAATTCCTGAATCGAGGGAGCATCTACTTTTTCGCTTTTCACAGCCGTAATTTTAGCCGCTGCAAATTTATCAACATTTTTCCCGGAGGCCATTCCACAGTAATCAGCAATTTCAACCTGCCCGGCTGAAGGCACATTAATTGTAAATGCTTTGCGCTCCATTATATTATCGTGCGTATAAGTAGCTCCTCTTAACGAGATGGCTACACTTGGCGGCTTTGAACTGCATACACCTCCCCAGGCTATAGTTGCAACATTAGGTTTGCCTTTTTTATCATACGTTCCTACCAGCCATACCGGCGTAGGATAAATTAAAGTTTTGGCGCCAAAAGACTTTTTCATATAATCCTCCCGATCATAAATTTAGTAAACAATTGTTTTTACATTTGATTTTGGAAATTATAAAAAAACAATTTCAAATTATTTAAAAAATAATTTATAGTAAAAGCTCCTGACAACTAATATCGGGAACTATTAATTTTTAATAACATAAGGAGAATACTTTTATGACCACTATTATGCCCGAATCTGAAAATGTGCAAAGAGCAATCAAATGGGTATCAGCAAATTTAGAAGAAAATAATCAGCCTTTACAGAAACTCGTAGAGAAAGCAGTTTTTAAATTTGATTTATCTCCAAAAGATACGGATTTTTTAACCAGCTTCTTTCGCGAAAGCAATAGCGCAAAATAGAATTCATCAAATTACAGACAATGAACCCCGCAGTTAGGTAATTAAAAAGCTGGCTACGGGGTGTCATTTATTCGTGTCTGTTTGTGATTTATTTACGCTCTTTCAATAAATCACGTATTTCAACAAGTAATTTTTCCTGAACCGGTGGTTCTGCCGATGCTTCTTCCTCTTTTCGTTTAAGGGAATTTATTGCCTTGATGGCGATAAAAATAGCGAATGCAATGATTGTAAAATCTATGAGCGTCTGGATAAACTTTCCGTAGCCAATGACTACAGCTGGAACTGCTCCCGCAGCTTCCTTGACAGTAAACGCCAACTTAGAAAAATCTACGCCACCCAAAAGTACTCCGATTGGAGGCATAATTACATCACCGACAAATGATGAAACGATTTTACCAAAAGCGGCTCCAATAATAATACCTACAGCCATATCAACAACATTTCCTTTTACCGCAAATTCCTTAAATTCTTTTATCATGCCCATAATAAATGCCTCCTATTGTTGAATGTTTATAGTTTTACTGTAACTTTTAAATACACCGAATTTTAAAACTCTTCCACCATAGCTGATACTTTTTTCTTGGTTCCCATATTCCCTCCTTTCGAAATCTTTTTACTCTACCACAGACATTTCCTCGTAAATCCTCATCTCAATTACATTAAAAATAGTTTCATATTGCTCTTTATATAAAAGACGCCTTATTTCCCAACCTGTTTCCGTTTTACTCTCCGTTGTTACGATCAGGCTTACTTCACATTTTTGCCAGTTGATTCGCCGGACACGGGCGTTAGCTTTTGTCCGCCAATCACCTGAAACAACATAATCTGAATCGACCCGAAGATTATTCCAGTCTATCTTAACATTTGAACCGATATTTTTTTCTTTGAAAACACGCGCTATGGCCTTGAGAATGACTTTTTCGCTTGCTTCATACGAGCATGTGTATTCATCCGGTTGGGATATCACCGTTTGGCCGAACTCATTGGCACATGACATAAGACTGCAAACAAGAAAAATTAAAACAACAGGCAAAAATAATTTTTTATCAGTCATGCAGTTTCTTTTGAATCTATCTGTTATTTCCGTTTATCCACCAGTCGTTTTTTTCTTTAAACCACCAATGGGAAGAATCTGTTTTGGTAATTCTTTCGGAAAGCTTTTTTCCGTTTTCAGTACTTAATCGCTGCACTGCAAAATTTATCCATTCTTCCGAATATTTATTTCCCAGATCACCGCATTCTTTCAACTGCAAGATAAGAGCAATTTGATCGGCATCCCTGGCAGTTAGCGACTCCTTGGTCTCTTTCGCATTAAACTCTTCGATCACCGACCTGATGTCTTCACCAAAAAAAAGGCCTTCTGTTAATTCTTTAACGGCTTTGTCTTCATCTACATCTACATATTTTTTGTTTACATAGTTCATATCACCGGTGCGTGCCTCCGGTAAATCGTGAATAATGCACATTTTTAAAACACGCAGTTCATCGAGAGTATCATCCATTTTACACAGGGTATAACCTACAAATACCGTGCGTAAAATGTGTTCAGCCACCGATTCTTTGCCGCTGCCCAGAAACTGATAACCGCTGCGCGGTGTTCTGCTGAGCATTCCTACTTCAAATAAAAAATTGGCAATACTATCCATTTTGTCCCTTTTTTAAAATTTTGATTCGATTGGCCATCATCTCTGATATTTTAGTAATTTGCAACTGCATTGAAGCAACGCTATCCGGACGCATAGCATTAACTTTGTCCAACTGGGCTTTCCAGTGTTCCAACGCTTCAATTTCATTCTCTCTTATCTTTTTTTCAAAACGTTCCTGATATTCTTTTATAAATACGTCTGCTGAGCTCATCTTAATCACCTTAAATGCATTTTTTGAATTTGGCGCATTATATCATTGGACATTTATCTTGCAATAACGATTTTAAAATCATAATTTGACACTATTCACTAAATGCTATAAATCACAAGCACAGTTCTATTTATATTATAATTAATATTCACTCCAAGTATGTTTCGGGGTAAATGATTTGTTTTAGGCGTAAATGACTAATTTAATAAAATAACGGATAACTATAATATGCCAACAAAACCAAAAACTGAAGATATAGCCGGCGGACAAGCTCTTCTTGAAGGCGTCATGATGCGCTACGGCAATAAAATAGCGGCAGCAGTAAGAAGACCGGATAAAGAAATCGTATTTCAGGAACGGGAATATATTCCCCTGACCAAAAGATATAAGATATTGGGATGGATGTTTATTCGGGGTACCATAACTTTGTTTGAAATGATGATTATCGGAATCAAGTGCCTGATGTTTTCGGCCGAAGTTGCCTTGTCGGAAGAAGAAAAAAAACCACAAGGATGGGAAATGTACCTTTCGTTTGTCATCAGTTTCGCTGTTGCCATTTTTTTCTTCGTTGTCGTGCCGGCGTTTTTCTTTACTAAAATCAAAATCCTCGTTTCCAATTTAATTCTTCTGAATATTTTAGAAGGTTGCGTCCGGCTGGGTATTTTTCTCTGCTTTCTTTCCGCCACGCTTTTAATGAAAGACATGCGCCGCACGTATATGTATCATGGAGCGGAACATAAAACTGTATTTGCCTGGGAACACGGTCAGGAGCTGACAGTGGAAAATGTTAAGGCGTTTTCTACACGTCATCCACGCTGCGGAACCAGCTTTATTCTTTTTGTGATGATTGTTTCCATACTGGTTTTTTCTCTTTTGGGACGTCCCGATTTTTTACACAGAGTACTTTACAAAATTTTACTTCTTCCTGTTGTTGCCGGCATTTCTTACGAAGCAATCCGTTTTACCGGCAAATACAGACATTCCAAGCTGGTACAACTGCTGAGTTGGCCCGGACTAATGCTGCAAAAAATAACAACAAGAGAACCTTCCGATGATCAAATTGAAGTAGCCATCGCGGCAATGAAAAAAGTAATTTAAAACACAAAAACCTCAAAACAAATGGACTAAAGTCTTCCAATAATAATTATTAATTTTCACTTTAACCGGATACTCAATGAAATTTTTTACTTACATCACATAAGGAGTTGACTTTTCTTGTCAATTGGAGTACTTATCTTAAATATATTAATATTTTCACTCTCTAAAACAGGGGGAAGACACTAATGATTAAGCGATATGCTTTGGTTTTTGTTTTGATTATCCTTTCAGCCGTCCTGGTTTATCTACCGGCTTACGCAGAGGAAAAATCAGCACAAACAACACCTAAGGAAACCGCTGTCCCCCAGAAAAACTTATACACTTACAAAGTTAAAAAAGGTGACCTTCTCTCCGTTATTGTCAGACATATTCCCGGTATCACCGAAAAAGACACATCCAGTAATTATGAGCTTATAAAAAAGCTTAACCCGCACATCCCGAATCTAAATAAGCTTGAGGCGGGACAAACGCTTATTCTTCCGGGAAAGCCAGTGATGGAACCAGAAGGAAAAACAGAGGCAAAAGAAAAAGAAATCAAGAGCAAAAAAACAGTTACTACCGGCACAAAATCTACTCACAAAATTCCTTCTGCCAAGGCAAGATATTATAAAATAAAAAAGGGCGATGGTTTAATGGAAATCATTCGCCGCGAGTTGAAAGTTGCGGAAGCCGATATTCCGCAAACGATTAAAATTATCAAATCATTAAACCCCCGTATTAAAAATGTTAATAAGATTCATCCTGGCACAGTTATAAAGTTACCTGGCAGAACAGCCTTAGCCCGGACCACTGCAAAAACTAAAGCTTATGAGCAGAAAGTTACTGAAACCACAACTCAAGCGGAAAAAGCTGCTGAAGTAAAAGAAAAAAAAGTTATGCCGCCGGAAGTCGGCTTCGCTGTACTTAAGCAAATCATCACCCAGATGAATGGATCAATAACCACTACGGGAAATTATTACCTCCCCTTCTCAAAAACAGGCCAGGTAACAATTGATTGCTCTAAAATTCCTGTAATTGAATTTGATGATAACACGACGATTTTTCTTGATCTGGAAAACCGTGCTAATAACAATCTGAAAAAGATGATCAGTGACAATTGGGCAAATTACTATCTGGTAAAAACAGATAAAAATGACGATGTAATAACCATCTTAAAAAAAGTTGTTAATGCCACCAAAAATTATTCTATGATTAAAAGCGAAAAACCTCTGATGATTGGTGCTTATCCACCGGTAGAGGTAACCGTCGATTGGGTAATTTTCAGCACCCTTCCCAAAAAGACAAAGTCATTAAAGCAAGGTTTGCGCCTGATTAATGAGGGTAATTTATTATTGCCCAAGGCAATCAAAAACTATTCCCGGAAAAACGGTTTAATTATAACTGAAATTTCCCCCGAAACCGGTCTTGTTGAAAAACCGGACGATGTCTATTCTTTACCTTCTGTTCCAGTCTTTCCTACGACTTCAGCCAGAGACTTTTCTTATGCCCTTGTTACCACTTTAGGATTGAACGCTGAAAAAGATATAGATATTCAAATATTCGACACCGTTAAGGACGGTTTTAATTTATCGATTAAAGCCGATGTGCTGGTCAAAAATGAGGATAAAAAATATATCATTTATTCACAAAGCTTGTCTCCACAATTTGTCAATGCTCTAAAACAAGCCGGCAACGAAATTATTCTGGTTACAGACAACGACTCTCCGGAGAGCATGATGGAAACTATTTTACACAGTCTCAATATTTCTTTTACTTCAGGAAATTTCATGTTTTCCGGACTGGAAAAGAAACAGGCACCTTATGCCCTGAATTTTAACGGTACCAGGATTAAAACGGATAAGGATTTATACGTTATTGATTTTGATTTTGACCAGGAATTAAGAGGTTTGATGCAGGAGGTATGGTCCGCTAATATAGCCAAATACTGATAATGCTGTAAAAAGTATTCCGTTTAAACAATCAGTCAGATTATCAGGCTATAAACATGGCAAGTATATAAAATATTATTATACCTGAAATTTGCTTCCATGCAGTGTTTTATCTTTAAGTTACTGCCACCCATTATCTCTAATATATTTTAATTTACACATTTTTAAAAGAATGGTTCTTTATGGTTAAAGCTATTGCCCTTTTCTCCGGTGGATTAGACAGCATGCTGGCCGCCGAGCTTATACGC
>AWGX01000968.1 GCA_000495415.1 Smithella sp. ME-1
ATCCCGCTGATAGCTACGCTCCGGCTGATTTCTTCGTTAGCAATAAAGAGGAGAATATTCCATATGAAAACACGGACTATTTTGTTTCTATTAATGGTATGTCTAATTGGATGCGTGTCCTCAAAAACTAATGTCGGCCCTGAAGTTCGTGCTGATCTTGAGGCTATGTTTGGAAATGCTATTTGTAAAGTAAGATCGGTAGATAAGTCTTTCAAGTCAGTAAAAATTATTGAAGCCGGACTTACTCATGTGGTTGTTGGCAAAATTAATGATGTAGACGTTTGCAGTAAGGATGTGGAAAATCTTGTTATATTATTTCAGAATACGCTTGAGGAAGATCCAGCTATTGACAGAAATATGGGCCCACACATTTTTGCATTCATCGATGATAACGGCAAACGAAGTGTAATGGATACAAAGGAAGTAATAAAGTCGGGCACTCTATCTAAATGTCCGCAAATTTATATTTCTGTTCGCAAAGTTCAAAGTAATGAAGTAGTCAAGCGTAGCAGTTGCCAACAGGCAGTGAAATAAAATTGCAAAACCGTCAATACGGCGGACTCGCCACGCTCCGGCAGCTTTTTAGTTAGATTATTATAAAAGGAGAATGAACATGAAACCATTGTATCTAATAATAACAATCCTATTTTTTAGTCTTTTATTCGGATGTGCATCTCCAATGAAAAATGTAACTGATCCAAACGTCTCTTTCGATAAGGGTACATATACTATTCTACCACCAAGAGGTGAAGGATGGATGTATATGGAAGGAGGCCAAAATGGAAGTTTTGATATTGTGTTTGCCAAAAGAGGCACCTCCTCAACCCATACCTTTGTTGCGAAGACTTCTAAAATATACTCATCTGCAACATTTGCAACACGTGATGAGTTTTTTAAGTTCGCTAAGCTAAGCTTGAATATGGATATTGACCCAAGACGATTTAAGATGATTGAAGAAAAAATTGAATTATCCGATAAATTCGGTCCTTATTCATTTTTTAAATACGGAGTGGCCGAAGACAACAATGCGGCCAATGCAAATGGAAGTGTATTAATCTTAAAAGTATATGGTTACGGTTTTATACATCCATCTGATAAAGCTTTAATGGTCGACATTATGTATTCAGAGAGAGGAAAATCCGATGAAATCGATCCGGCATTTGAAAACAAAGCCAAAGCTTTCATTGATGGTTTTAGTGTAAAAAAATAATTAAATCTAACCATGCAATACAGCCGATCGCTTCGCTC
>AWGX01000969.1 GCA_000495415.1 Smithella sp. ME-1
CCACTCTCCATGATCCGGTCCTCCCGCCGTCACCCGGACCGGGCTCGCTGTGGGAAGTTTTTCTTCTATAATTTCTGGTTCCCATTTTCAATCTCGCGTCACAGTTCTTTCAAAGGCAATTTTGGCAGCCAATGAATTCTTTTGAGGATTTCTTGTGTCGAATTCTTCTTCAATGCCTTTGGTTAAAATATCGAAATTCAGGAGGTTTGAGGCTTTAGCAAAAGAACCGATGATTCCGGTATTGATTATGCCA
>AWGX01000970.1 GCA_000495415.1 Smithella sp. ME-1
GTTATAATTACTGTCCGGGGGAAAAACAAGTTTGTCGTTCTGCCTATCGAAAAATATAATTATTTACGGGAATGCGAACTGGAAGCGGCTTTACTGGAATCCAAAAGAGACATTAAAGAAGGTAAATTCATTAAAGAGTCCGTAGAAAAACATATCAAGAGAATAACTCGTGGCTGAAATCTTATATACTGACAGTTATTTAAAACGAGCCAGAAAATTCATTAAAAAACATCCCGATTTATTATCGCAATACGCAAAAACATTAAAACTACTGGAAATCAATCCCTATCATC
>AWGX01000971.1 GCA_000495415.1 Smithella sp. ME-1
AAAAAAAACGGTTTCGGCAAAAGAAAAACTACGGACTATAAATCCTTACGTTGAGGTAGAAACAATCTCCTGCACAATTGGGGAAACAAATGTAAACGATGTTGTGGCAGATGCCGATTTAATCATTGATGCACTGGACAATTTCGCCACCAGATATCTTTTAAACAGTGTTGCTGTTCTACGTAATATTCCATTTTTCCATGGTGCTGTCCGTGG
>AWGX01000972.1 GCA_000495415.1 Smithella sp. ME-1
TAATCCCATCTCCGTGGCGATGGCACGCGCCAGATCAGAAACCCGTGACTGATGCCCGGCAGTATATGGATCCCTCACCTCCAGGACAGAGATCAGAACCTGAATAGTCGTACCAATCGCTCTCTGAAGCCTTTCGAGGGTTTGTTGAAGTTTCTCCTCGGCCTGCTTGCGTTCGGTTATATCCCTGCCTTCGCCCAGTATAGACAAAGGTTTCCCTTTTTCATCCCGGATGAAACTGAATGCACACTCTGACCATAACATTTGACCGGTTTTACAGATAAATTCCAGCTCCACTAAATTCTTTGTGGATGATGGTGTAGACGATGGAATCGCCCTGGATAGCTGTGTTGAAAAATGTTCCATAGCTTTCGTTAGAGATGTTGCAGTGAGGAGTTTAGCTAAAGGAAGTTGTATCAGCTCTTCCATGTTATATCCCAATAACTTCTCCATCGATGGGCTGATATATTTCCATTTTAAGTCAAGATCCATGAGCCACACCTGGTC
>AWGX01000973.1 GCA_000495415.1 Smithella sp. ME-1
GCATACGACAGTTATCGGGCCTTACGGAGAAAGAGTGGAAATTCAAATCAGAACAAGAAAAATGCACGAATGGGCGGAGAAAGGAATTGCCGCTCACTGGCGTTACAAGGAAGGACTGGTTGCTTTTAAGAACAGCGAAGAAGATCAAATTAAAAAACTCAGAGAAATAATAGAAATACAAAATGAAGTAAAAGATCCGAAGGAATTCATGACCAATTTGAAATTGGCGTTATTCCCGGAAGAAGTTTATGTTTTTACCCCCGATGGCGATGTCAAATCTTTCCCAAAGGGTGCCACGCCCATTGATTTTGCCTATAGCATTCACACTGACGTCGGTAATCAATGTATAGGGGCTAAAGTAAACAAGAGCATTGTTCCGTTAAAATATAGGC
>AWGX01000974.1 GCA_000495415.1 Smithella sp. ME-1
CTGCGTTCAAAGAGTGGTTGATCCAAGACAAGCTTACTACAAGGCAAAACCGGTAGGAGCAGATATGGATGCAAACTCGTGCTCTTCATTTGAGAAGAAATAAAACAGAACATATGCTTCCCCGGTTTAAAAGGGGAGTCAGCTGAAAAGCCGAAAGGTAACAAGAAGGGAGGAAATTTTTATGGCAGAGCCAGCAACAAATGCAAGTATTAAAGATCTAGAAAAAAAACAAGAATGGTGGTGGGCCGCCGAGAAGAAAAGATCGAAGAGATTGGATTATCTCCGTAAAGCCATCTGGAAAAAAGGAGCGGTCGGTGGACTTTATCCGGCCGGATTACATGTTGATTTGGAGCAGGGCGTATTGCATACACAAGGGGCACGTGAGCTGGAACTTTCACCTGACCCTTATGTCGTCAAGTATGCCAAGATTCTTGCTCATTATCTGGATAACAAGACGATCTTCATCACGGATAAGGCCCAGCTTGTGGGTTATGTAGGCAGTGCGCCGAACACAATTGCCTGGAATCCAACCCTGGCTACGATCCTGAATGCGGAAGTTATCAATGATTCTACGGCGATTCCTGAACCACTTGATGATAGTATAAAGGTCATCAATGATGTGACTGCTTACTGGTCGGGGAAGGCCGATGCCGACAAGATGTTGCCACATGCGGACATGCCTGATATAATGAAGGTTCTCTCCGGCACAATCGGATGGGGTGTTCCAATGGCCAGAGGCGGTTATTCCGGCAAGGATTATGAGTACATCATGACCGGCAAGCGAGGATTCGCAGACGTTATCGATGAACTTGACCACAATATTGATGAGGCGGATGCCAAGGCTCATATGCCTGCCGCTAATATGGAAATTACCCCTCTGTATGCAAAGATGAATAATTGGGAGGCGATGAAGATAACCCTCGAAGCCTGTATACGTCACGGGCAGCGCTTTGCCCGCCTGGCCAGAATCATGGCGGAAAATTTCGAGACCGACAATAAGCGCAAGGAAGAACTTCTGCAGATTGCCGATTGTTGCGAAAGAGTACCGGCTAAAGTGCCGCGGACTTTACAGGAATCGCTGCAGTATGACCTTTTCATCCAGTTGTTCAGCCGGAGCGAGGCCACCGAAGGAGCCTGGCCTGGACGACCGGACTACTATCATGGCCCTTATTACGACAAGGACGTCAATATTGACAAGCGTATTACCAAGGAAGAAGCTTTGGATCTGGTCGGCGAGTTTCTGATCAGGGCTGCTGAAGTTTCTCAGTACAAGCCCAAATGGGTCCGTGAAGGCTTGCAGGGCATAGAAGGAACCTGGGTCTGGACCCTGGGCGGGGTCAATAAGGACGGCAGCGATGCCTGCAACGACTTGACGATTGCGTTGCTTCAGGCTGCCCGTCTGGTAAGAGTTGCCAACCCGACCTTCAGTTTCCGTTGGCATCCCAAAGTCAAGGAAGAAGTCCTGCGCGAATGTTTCGAATGCATCCGTCAGGGTCTCGGTTATCCTTCGATGCGTAATGATCCTGTCCTGATCGCTAATTCCATGCATTGGCACGGACATCCCATTGAGGAAGCCCGCACCTGGGTGCATCAGGCCTGTATGTCACCGTGTCCTACTACCAAGCGCGGTTTCCAGCCGATGCGCATGGCCAATGCTACCGCCAACTGCGCCAAGATCATCGAGTACGTCTTTACCAGAGGCTTCGACCCTATTGTCAACATGCAGATCGGGGCCGAAACGCCTGATCCTGCCACCTTCTCCAGTTTCGACCAGGTATACGATGCGTGGATTACTCAGATGAAAACCATTTTCAGTATTCTGGCCCGTATGGTCAATGCAGCCAGAGTATACGCTCCCGAATTTACACCACGGCCTTTCCTGTCGGGCATCTCCGAGCGCTCGGTGGAAAGCGGTCTGGATGTAATGACGCCTTCACTCAGCCGTGGTAATTCCTGGATAACAGCCTTTACCTGGGTGGAAAATATTGACAGTTTGGCAGCGATCAAAAAACTGGTCTTTGATGAAAAGAAGTACACCATGGCCCAGCTTAAGCAGGCCATCGCCGACGATTGGCAGGGCCATGAGGAGATGCGTCTTGATTTCGTCAAGAATGCGCCTAAATGGGGCAATGATGATGACTATGTCGACAGCATCATGCTCAAATGCCTGCGTGATATTGCCGTTTTCTCGCATGAACTGAAGGATCCCATGGGGAACAACTGGCCGATTCTGCCCGAAAACGTCAGCGGCAATATTCACTATGCCAATGTTGTGGGCGCTTTGCCCAGCGGCCGCAGAAGAGGAGACGCTCTTTATGATGGCGGTATTTCTCCCGGGCCGGGACTCGATAAGAAGGGACCGACCGCTGTTTTGAATTCATGTGCCAAGATAGACCATATCACCGATGGCCGGGCATTCCTCTTGAATCAGAGACTGTCCCCAACTCAGCTTGCCGGAGAAAAGGGATACTCACTCTGGAAAGCGTATATGGACACCTGGTATCAGATGGGACTGGATCACATTCAGTTTAACTGTGTTTCCGATGAGACCCTGAGAAGCGCCCAGAGGGAGCCTGAAAAATAT
>AWGX01000975.1 GCA_000495415.1 Smithella sp. ME-1
TTTTTTTTATGAACTTTTAAGAAGGCATCTACGACTGATGCATCATATGCTATACCTTTAAAACTGATTATTTCTTCGATAGCCGCTTCAACACCGAGCGCAGGCCGGTAAGGACGATAGGAAGCCATGGCATCAATAACATCCGCAACCCCGATAATGCGCGCTTCAATTACAATCTCATTTCCCGTTAAACCACGTGGATAACCTGAACCGTCCATCCTTTCGTGATGTTGAAAAATAATTTCTCCCACCGGATAAGGAAACTCAATATTTACAAGAATATCTCTGGCTACTTTGCAATGAGTCTTGATTATTTCCCTCTCCAGATCACTTAAAAGACCGGGCTTTGTCAATATTTCAGTAGGTACGGATATTTTTCCGATATCATGAAGAGTAGCGGCGATATTGATAGCTGTTATCTGTTCTTCAGGTAAGCGCATTTCTTTGGCAATTTCACAGGCAATTTTAGCCACCTGATCTTCGTGTCCGGAAGTATAAGGATCTCTTGTTTCAACTATTTTAGATAATGTTTTAACTATTCCTTCTAAAATTATCTGCGATTTTTTATAACTATCCTTGAGTTTCTCAGCCTGGGCAAACAAATCCGATGTTTTCTTTTTGGCTCTATCTTCAAGAGTTCTGTTTAACTCCAGCAACTCGGCATTTTTATGTTGAATCAATTCAATCAGGTGTTTATTTTCCTCCAGTATTTCCACTTTGGAAATAGATTGTCTGATATGAAACAACAACTCTTCTTCATGCCATGGTTTGGTAAAATAATAACTAACCTCTCCTTTATTTATGGCATCAATCACAGTGCCGGTATCTGCATAACCGGTCAAGAGTATACGAACAGCATCCGGAAAAATATTTTTGGCCTGGGCAAAAAACTGCACTCCGCTTATCAACGGCATTCTTTGATCGGAAATGATAATGGAATAAGGCTTATGAGCTGTTCGAAGCTTGTTCAGAGCGTCTGATCCATTGTTGGCTGTATGAACTTCATAATCTTCATCGGCTAAAATACGACTGAAAGCATTAAGGATGGCATCTTCATCAT
>AWGX01000976.1 GCA_000495415.1 Smithella sp. ME-1
TCCCCCGGCATGCGCCGGGCAGGCTGCCTTCGCGGGGATGACAGTGGTGGAATGGATATGGATTCCGTAGTCGGTTCTTACCACGTTACGCTGATACCGCCGCCGGCAAACCAGCCGCTGTAATCCATCTCAGCTTTGGGATGTCCGGGCGAAAAAAAGTTTATACCGAAACCATCCATTTTGAGATACCGATATCCGCCTCCTGCTGTGATGTTGAAATTTTTTGTAACTGCAAAACTTACCTTTCCCTCAAATCGGAAACCAGGCGCCGAATCGTCACCTTTCTGCTCCCATGAATTTTCTGATTCCTTGAGGTTTGCGAAGTAATAGCCGAGAGCAAATTCTCCGTTGAATGAAAAACGCGATGCTGCGACCGGATAGCGGACAGAGAAAATTGCCAGTGCTCCGTTAGCAGATGTCTCCATTTTATAAGCTCCCATACTGTGCGAGCCCGAAGCTTCCGCCCAAAAACGTTCGTAACCGAGGCCGATGCCGATAATCGGGGTGATCCGGTAAATCGCACGAACGGAAAAACCATCGGCTGTATTAATTTTGGAAATGTTGCCGCCCCACGTGGTGTTTATCCATGAGATATAGTTGTTTGCCGCTGTCATGGAAATCCAGCTTCTCTCAAACTCTCCCATGATTTCCCAGCGCTGGCCGGATTTTTCCTGTTCGATGGTAAAAAACGACAATGTGTCTGCTCTGCTTGCGTCCGGCGCGCAGATGACCGGAACAGTTATCAGGAAAAACAGTAATATTTGTGGCAGATATTTTTTCATTTATCCCCTTCTTTCGGTGTTACAGTCATTATGACATCCTGCTTGCCGAGACCTTTTGTTGTATCGAAAGTGAAGTCCGCGGGAATAGCGTTGAGCTGGCCTGCGCTGGTTTCGAATGTCACCAGTCCGGGAGCCTGTTTGATGATTTTTCCTGCCTGCACGCTGACATCAAGTATGGGGTCGAAGGTGATGGTGACTTCAAGCGGAGTTGTTGCATCCACTCCCGTGACGGTTCCGTTTCCTGTAACAGGTATGCCGCGCATTACCTGCGGAGGGGTAAAAGTCAGTCCGTATGAGTAAACGGAAATTTTCTTTTCATCAACGACGTTTCCTTTGGGATCGATAAGTGTTAAACGTGTCGTACCCGCCGGAAGCTGTTCTCCGGCGGCAATATCATAGACAGCCGAAGCGGTGTTTGTTTTGTTGTCTATCAGATACATATCCGGTGAACCGTAGTTGACGGAGCTGCCGCCCGCTGTCGGTGTTGCTGTAAGGTGGTAATTGTCAAGATTGCCGATGTCCACGTTCGGTACGGTGGCCGTTACCGGTGGAGAGACTGTTACGTCATAAAAGCTGCTTGTGGCGATGCCGGACGGGGGAGTTGCTGCTTCACTTTTGCCTCCTGAAAGAATCGCCGTTATTACTCCTCCGGCCACTATGCCACCGGTAATTATTTTGGGAACTTTGCCGACAAAATAATCACCCTTCTTTTCCAACTCCTGTGTTTTTTTGCCTTCTTCATTGATAAAGAAAGAGGAGCTTGCTCCGCGGGCTTTTATAGCTACCGTTGTATCCGGTGATATGATAAAGCTTCCCAACGCGCCACTGGCGGGGAGTTTAATCCCCTCGCGATATTCAGATCCTGTCGTTTTTGCTTCGTCTGCTTTCTTTGGGGGTGTTCCCTGTGTGGGTGTGGGAGTAGGAGTAGGAGCAGGAGGTGAAGGTTTGGGCGTAGGCGTAGGTGTCGGTGCAGGTGTCGGTGCAGGTGTTACAATGGGTGTTGGTGTAATGGGTGTAACAGTAGGTGTAGTGGAAACGGGTTTAACAGTTTCACCCTGATGACAGCAGGGACAGCGTTTTATAAGACGCCAGCCGCTTGATTTCCCATTGTATTTATACCGGTAGCCGACAGGAATTCTCTCGTCATAAGTGTAAGTGAAGACTTCTTTGTCGTCTTCCGGCGTTACCATATCTTTTTTCGGTTCGCCGGTTATCGGATTCTTGAAGGGATAATATTTTACAAGTTTAATAGTTATTTTTACGTGCACCGTAACTTTGTATTTTTTCTGTTCATAGGAAAGTTGATTCTCACTTTTTTCACAGATTCCCGCGTGTCCCTCCGCGCTGACTTTGATTTTCCCCTTTTCTTCGCCAGCCTTGACAAAGTCCGAATGATCTTTTTCTCCATCCTTGATGGCGTTGCTTATGGCCGCGTCGAGTTTGGCAAGAATATTACCGCGTTCACCGGCTTTGAACAGATAAACACTTTTGCCCTTGGAAGAAGTCATTTTCTTGCCCTTCAAATCCTTTAATACCTGCTTTTTGGCCATATCGACAATCTGGCTGATGGTACGGTCACATTTTTTTATGGGAACTTCTTTTTCCAGGGAATGATCCTTATCGCATTTATCTTTACCGGGGCCACCGCAGACGGGGCAAGTCAGACAATGCCTTTCGCAGAATACCTTGCCGAGATCATGTTGAGCGGTGCTTATCTCCTTTTCCTGCTCATCACAGATGAAGAACTCTGTTTCGACATCGACATGGCACATTTCTGTGTGTTCCGCTCCGCTTTTTATTTCTTTCATCGTGACGGGATAGGAACCTATTTCGATAGTTTCCGTTGTTGTTCCTGCGTAAAGAGATATGTTTGTAATGAAAAAGAATAAAGAGAAAAGAACAAGTCTGACGAGGACTACGGTTAATGTGTTTACAAGCCGCATAAAACCTCCTTGTTTGCTAAAAACAAAACTTGTTATTTGTTGGGAAAGAACATCTTTTTTGTTGAATGGAATTATATGAAGAAGGTTTTCGTGTGTCAATGGAATATTTGCAGGAAAGATAAAAAATGATTATACTCAAGAAAAAGTACAAATCCCGTCTGGATAAAGGATGTTGACCGCTATTATCATTGATTTAATTGATTATTTTACCGAACAAATCGTATTCGTCAACAGCGGTTATCTGACATTTTACCGTGCTGCCGATTGAAGAAGTAAAACCTTTTAGGTAGGTCACGCCGTCTATTTCAGGTGATTGTCTGCGGCATCTGCCCATGTATGTGTAATCGCCGCGATTGCTTTTTTCTTCGATTATGACTTCCTGAATTGAGCCGATAAGTGTTTTATTAATGGCAAGAGAAATTGCCGCTTGCTCGTTCATAATTGTTTCGCGGCGACGTTCTTTTTCTTTTTCGGATACGTGCGATTTTGATTTAGCGGCGCTTGTCCCTTCTTCCCGCGAATAAGTAAATACGCCCAAGTGGTCGAATTTTGTTTCGTTCACAAAATCAAGCAGTTTGTTGAATCTTGTCGGCGTTTCACCCGGGAATCCGACAATTAACGATGTCCTCAGAGCAACATCGGGAATTATTCGACGCGTCTGGGAAATAACCTCTTTGATTTTTGCCCCGGTGACTTTACGATTCATTGCTTTTAGAATATCATCATCAATGTGCTGGACAGGCAGGTCAACATAGCGGCAGATTTTTTCATTGGCGGCAATGGTCTCCAACAAGTCAACTTTTACACGGGCCGGATGGGCATAAAGAAGCCGTATCCACTTGATGCGTTTAATTTTCGCCATATCATTTAATAGAGAGGATAGTTGCGGACGACCTTTCAAATCTCTGCCGTAACTTGTGGTATCCTGAGCAACAGTTATAATTTCTTTTATTCCTTTTTTTGCCAGCATTTCGACTTCTTGGAGGACATCATCCGGTTTGCGGCTTCGCGCCGGTCCGCGAATGGAAGGTATAACGCAATAAGAACAACGGTTGGAACAACCATCGGAAATTTTCACATACGCGCTCGAGGTTTTTGAGGATATCATCCGGGGGTGCTCAAAATTCATTAAAAAATCCGGTTTCGTAATTACGGATTGCCTTTTGAATTTTTCCTTATTTAATTTATTCAGATGACCGACGATATTGCCGACCTCTCCGGTACCGATAAATAAATCTACCTCCGGTAATTGGGTAAAGGACTCCCGGCCGTAACGCTGGGCAAGACAACCGGCAACAACAATCCGCAGTTGAGGATTATTTTTCTTTTTTTCTTCAACCAGCGTTAATATTTCTTCGATGGCTTCTTCCTTGGCGGGATTGATGAAGGCGCAGGTGTTGACAATTGCAATGTCGGCGGGGTCATTTACATTTATCAGTCTATAACCTGCCTGATTTAAAAGACCTCCCATAACTTCGGAATCGATAAGATTCTTCGGACAGCCAAGTGTGATTATGCGTACTTTATTTGATTTCTTCAACTGGGGAGCTTTCTGATAAGAACTTTTCTGGGTTTTGCGCCATCGGATGGTCCGACAATTCCCTCGGCCTCCATTTTTTCAATCATTCGCGCTGCTCTGTTGTAGCCGATTTTCATATAGCGTTGGACAAGTGATATGGATGCCTGTCCCAATTCTCCGACCAGCGCTACGGCTTCGTCATATTTTTCATCGAAATCTTCATCTCCTTCATGTGTACTCTGCGCGGCGGCCAGCGCGAATTTTTCTATGGAGGAGTCATACGCAGGCTGTGCCTGCATCTTGATGAAATCAACAATACGTGAAATTTCCTTGTCTGAAACATAGGCGCCATGAATACGGGAGAGTTTGGATGTGCCCGGTGGAATGAAAAGCATATCTCCGGAGCCGAGAAGTTTTTCCGCTCCCTGCTGATCAATGATTGTGCGCGAATCAATTTTGGAGGAAACCTGGAACGAAATACGCGTGGGGAAATTCGCCTTAATCAATCCGGTAATGACATCGACCGACGGCCGTTGTGTGGCTATGATAAGGTGAATACCGGCCGCCCGCGCCATTTGTGCCAGACGAGTCAATGATTCTTCTACGTCCCGCGGCGCAACCATCATCAGGTCGGCCAATTCATCGATAACTACAACAATGTAAGGGAGCTTTGTGTGTTTTATCTGTTGTTCAGCGTTAGTGTCTTCGTTTGTATCGGTTGTCGTTTCAGCTTCAACGTCGGGATCAACCTGTTTAGGTAACGCAAGGATAGTTTTGCTTTTCAGTCCCTTTAAAAGCAGTTCGTTATAGGCATCAATACTTTTTGCCTTGAGATCATTGAGTATCCGGTAGCGTCGTTCCATTTCTTCCACCGTCCAGCGCAGAACCTGTGAAGCTTTTTTCGGGTCAACAACAACAGGATGAATCAAATGCGGAATTCCTTCGTATGAGGAAAGTTCAAGTCTTTTGGGATCGATCATGAGGAACTTCAAATCATCCGGATGAGCTTTGAGAAGAATACTGCAGATCATGGCATTAAGAGCGACGCTTTTGCCTGAACCGGTAGTGCCGGCAATAAGGAGATGAGGCATCTTGGTCAGATCGGCGACCACGGGTGCTCCGACAAAGTTAACACCAAGCGCAATCGGCAAACGGAAAGATGATTCCAAAAAAGCTTCGTTGTCGATAACTTCTTTGAGAAATACCTGTTCCCTTTTCAAGTTTGGTATTTCGATACCTATGACGGATTTGCCGGGAATGGGAGCCAGAATGCGGATACTGGGTGCCATCAGTGCTAAAGCAAGATCATCGGAGAGATTGACTATTTTGTTGATCTTGACGCCAGGCGCCGGTTCAAGCTCATACATTGTAATGACAGGTCCCGGCATAACTTCCACAACGCGACCGTCAACTCCGAAATCGGATAATTTCTTTTCCAGAATACGGGAATTAGTGACCAGAGCGTCGCGTTTTACCCGGACATCCTTATGTTGAACTTCTTCCAGCAAGGTAAGCGGAGGCAGCTGGAACGTTTCATCAGCCTTGGTCTTTTCAAAATTTAGATTGGTTTGTTCGATTTTTTTGAAATTAAGTTTTTTAACAACCGGCGGAGTATCTTCGATTATCGTCGGTTGAGGTTTTTTTTCTATTTTTACACTATTATGAACATAACTAACGAAAGATAAAATGCGGCTTTTGCAGAGATTATATAGTGCTGCAGTAAATTGTGATATTTTTTCCGTTACAGACATGATGGAAAATTCAATCATGAAGGTCGACGCCACCACAAAAGTCAAAATCAGGATGATATAGGTTCCCGCGACGTTAAAAGATATACGCAAAAATTCGACAAGCGAAACACCTATTAAGCCGCCGGTGCCATTTTTCAGAGATTCTCCGTAAACGGTGATACTTCCATGGAAGAGAAGGGCCGTAAGTCCGGCAAAAGATAAAACAAAAAAAACAAAGCCCACAATTTTTTTTGTGTTGATAATAAACGCCGGCCGTAAAAAATATTTAAAACTGCAAGCCAGAAGGATAAACGGAAAAAGAAATGAAGAAATACCCAAAAGACGAATCATGGAGTCGGCTGTGTAAGATCCGACCTTGCCGGTAAAATTGTGCGTAGCCTGGCCACTGACAACAAAATGAGTAAATGATGGATCTTGCGGGCGGTAAGAAACAAGGCACAAAAGCAAAAATAAAGCCAGAGAAAGGCAAACCACACCTTTAATCTCTCTAATTCTTTTATTATCCTTTTGTTTTTCGGTTGCTTTCTCTTCCATATTGTTGTTGAAACTCCAATTCCGAAAGCGAA
>AWGX01000977.1 GCA_000495415.1 Smithella sp. ME-1
TTTATCGGATGGCTTGCCTATACCCAGCCTTAACCGTATAAAATCACCGGATCCGAGGCATGTGGCAATAGATACTAAACCTTTATGACCGGCATTTCCTCCTCCGGTCTTGAGACGAATTGTGCCAAAAGGTAAATCAAGATCATCGTGAATAACTATTAAATTACTTACATTCACTTTAAAGTAGGCAAGTAATTTTGCTACCGCGTTACCGCTTAAATTCATATATGTTTGAGGCATTGCCAAAATCACATTTTTACCGGCAATTTTACCTCTATTCCAAAGAGCATCGAAACTTTTTTGTTTTAAGTCCACCTCCCACCAAGTGGCAAGTTCTTCCAAAACCATAAAACCGACGTTATGCCTTGTACACTTATAACGATTACCAGGATTTCCCAAACCAACTATTAAGTACAAGGTCTGCTCCCTCTCTATCTTGCGCCGGAAAAATTTTTTTATTAAATCAAAAGGAAGCACATTTCATTATCCGAATACTATAGCTACCTATAAACGAATTATTTCCCCTTTTCTTTTTCTTTGTCTTTATCTGCCGAAGCTGCACCTGCTGCAGGGGCTTCACCTTCCGCTGCCGCGGCACCTTCTTCAGCTGCAGCTTCTTCTTTAGCAGGCTCTTCAATCTTCGCAACCTTTACTACCTGGACAGCGGTCACTGCAGTGTCAGCACGATCCAAAATGGTTATTCCTTCAGCAATCTTCAAATCTCTGATTTTTATAGAATCACCGATATCGAGATTAGTTACATCTACGTCAATATGATCAGGAAGATTCAATGGCAAACAAGAAACCTTTACTTCTCGTTTTATATGCTGCAACTCACCGCCGTTTTCCACACCAACAGCCTTGCCCACAAAACGCAAAGATACTTCCATTGTTATCTTGCGTTTTTCATCCACCTCATAAAAATCGGCATGGTAAAACTTCCCGGTTAAAGGTTGAACCTGCAATTCTTTAATCAATGACAGTTTTTCTATCTTCTTAGCGCTGCCATCATCAATTATCAGTTTAATAAACGCGCGGTCTTTTTTATCCTTGTGCAGCCTAATGAGTTCATCATTCTTCACTGCCAGTAAAATATTGTCGGCGGAGCGGCCGTAAAAAACAGCCGGAACAAATCCCTTGTCCCGTAAACGGCGGGATGGTCCTTTCTTTTGTTCTTTACGGACTTGAGCCGCTAAATCGGTTACTTCCATTTCTTCCTCCTAATATCTATATAAATAATGAATGCACAGAATCGTTGTAGTATATCCGGCGCACGGCTTCGCCCAAAAGGCCGGCAACCGATAAAACTTTTATTCTTTGGCATTTTTTCGCCCGGTCGGTAAGCGGAATTGTATCGGTGACAATAATTTCTTTAATATCTGAGTTTTCTATTCGATCCAGCGCGGGGCCAGATAAAACAGGGTGCGTGCAGCAAGCGCATATTTCCAGCGCACCCGCCGCTTTCATGGCCGTAGCAGCCTGAACAACTGTTCCAGCGGTGTCAATCATATCATCGAGAATAATCACTCTCTTGCCATCAACATTTCCGATAATATTCATTACCTCGGCGTCGTTGGGCCCCTCCCTTCTTTTATCAATAATCGCCAGAGACGCTCCCAGCCTTTTCCCGAAAGATCTGGCTCGTTCCACTCCTCCTGTATCCGGCGAGACAACGACGGTGTCATTGAGATAATTCTTTTTCATGTAATCGAGCAACACTGATGTGGCAAAAAGATTATCCACCGGAATATTGAAAAATCCCTGAATTTGTCCGGCATGCAGATCCATGGACAGAACCCGGTTGGCCCCTGCGGTGGTAATTAAATCCGCCACTAATTTTGCTGAAATGGGAGCTCGCGGAGCGACTTTTCTGTCCTGTCTGCCATACCCGTAATAAGGAACAACGGCTGTAATTCTGTCCGCCGAAGCTCTTTTCATCGCATCAATCATAATCAGAAGTTCCATCAGAGTGATATTCACGGGCGGACAAGTTGACTGAATAATGAAGACATCCATGCCTCTTACATTTTCATCAATCTCAACGCGTGTTTCCCCGTCACTGAAAGTTGTTACATTGGCCTTGCCCAACGGGAATCCTAATATGTTACAAATTTTTCCAGCCAGTTCTTTATTGGCATTTCCGGTAAAAACTCTAATTCTTTCTAACATTTAAATAATTCTCCGCAATTTTACTGGCTGGGGCGGGAGGATTCGAAC
>AWGX01000978.1 GCA_000495415.1 Smithella sp. ME-1
TCATAAAGAATTCCTTTGTTTTTTCTGATTTCTTCCATGGCGGCATCAATACCCAACGCTGCGCGATAGGGACGGTGAGAAGCCATTGCCTCCATTACATCGGCGACAGCCATAATTCGCGCGTCCAGTATAATTTTGTCCCCTTTTAGATTATTGGGATAACCGGAACCATCCATTCGTTCATGATGTTGATAAACAATTTGCGCCAGCGGCCAGGGAGATTCCACATCCTTCAACATATCGTATCCGGTCTGAGAGTG
>AWGX01000979.1 GCA_000495415.1 Smithella sp. ME-1
CTGGAAAAAAGTATCAATATTAAGCAGAAACATTCAGGGATGGATACATGAAACCGCACTGACCACTAAAAATTTATCTCTGAGGGCCGGGCAGGGTAACGTGGGAACATCTGTAACCGGTAAGGAAATTGCTTTAGCCGGCAAAGGTTTCAACGAAAAGGTTGAAGCGCAGTACAGAAAGAGTAACAAGAATCTTGATTACACATGGATAAAC
>AWGX01000980.1 GCA_000495415.1 Smithella sp. ME-1
TGCCAGAGCATCCTGTTCAATTGCGCGCAGATAGTTCAGGTAAACCCTGCATGTAAGTAAGGCGTTATTTTCTGATGCACCCTGTAAAAGATACGCCTGTGACATCACGCGTGATTTTTGGCGATTCGTTTCCGAAAGTGTAGCTCCGCCTCTGAATAAATTTTGGGTTAGTCTCACATTCGCTTCATCCGGCCAGAAATGATCGCGAATCGGATTATTCTGATTAACATATCCGGCTGACAGAGATGAATCCACCTTGGGGAAAAAATCGGCCATCGCTTGTCGTACTTCCTGTTCCCTGGCCAGGCGATTGTAGGCAACAGATGTTATGTCCGGATTATTTTGCAGAACTGACTTAACTGCATCCCGAAGTGTTTCCCCGCGTAAGTCAACCGTTCCAATAAAAACAAAAGCTAGAACGAAAATAACAATAACTTTAACATCTCTTTTCATATACCTCTCCTATTGCTGATGTAAATTTTTAAGCATATTTATATTTAAATAATTTCTTCTACAATTATGTTTTGGGAAGACATTTTTTCCCGTATTTGTTCACGTTCAATTATTTTTTCCTGTGCCTTCTCCGGAAGCTCCGTAAAAAGTATTATATTTTTTTTCGTCAACAGATTAATCAGGTCTTCGAGAAGTCGAATTAAACCGGCATCGGAATGTACCAGCAGACTTTCAAGGAATTTGCTATCCATATTATCTTTTAAGAAGTCAAGAACTTCCTCGTCATTAAGCGATTTCTTTTCCGTTGTATCAGGACCGGCAACGGTTCGTAATCCGATAATTTTCCCATCAGCAGACCGTTCAATGTAAGGCATATTGTTTCATCCGAGCATGTATGAATATATTACGAACTATTAGTAAAAAACACTTTTCCATTAAGGGCTCGATAGCATGTTTTTTAAAATGTGTATACTTTTTTTTAAAAATGTGCAATTATTATATTCTATATGAAAAACAGGGAGATATCATCATTATTAAGAGTAATTTATGTCGGATAATAAATTAAACCCGGTTGCAAATGACTGGAATATTACTGAAAATCAGGACATTCATGAAGATCCTCTTCTGGATTGCCTGGTAATCCTTACTAAAATTTACGGTCGAAATACATCAAAAGCAAGTTTAAGTGCCGGATTGCCCCTTGTTCAGAATCGTCTTACGGTAGAACTTTTTTCCCGGGCTGCTAACCGGGCTGACCTGACATCACGTACACTCGAAAAATCTTTAGACGAGATAGGTTCTGTTCAGCTACCTGCAATATTGCTGCTTCATAATCGTCAGGCCTGCATTCTCGTAGAAAAAAATACCTCCCTAAATGAATATAAGGTTCTTTTGCCACAAAGCGGTAGTGGAGAAAAAATAATTACCAGGGATGAATTGGAAAAACTCTACGCCGGCTACGCAATTTTTGTCCGCCCCAAGTATATGAAAGGCATTAAATCAGTGGCCGACGAAAAATCAGCCGAATCGAAACACTGGTTTTGGGGAACCATTTTTGAATCGTGGCGCGTATATCGCGATGTGTTCCTGGCTGCTTTTCTCATAAACGTATTCGGTCTTGTTGGCATCTTTTATGTCCTGAACGTATATGACCGTGTAATTCCAAACAATGCTACAGAAACTCTTTGGGTCTTGTCCATTGGGGTGGCAGTAATCTACCTTTTTGCGGTTATGATGCGCGCTTTGCGGAGCTATTTCATTGATGAAGCGGCAAAGAAGACGAACCTGAAAATTTCCGCCATGCTTCTGCAAAAAATTCTCGACCTGAAGATGGAGGCACGTCCGCAATCGATAGGCTCATTTACTAAAAACCTGCAGGAATTTGAGGGTGTTCGCGATTTCATTACATCTTTTTCGATTACCGCCGTCATCGACCTGCCCTTTACTCTTCTTGGCCTTTTTGTTGTCTGGTGGATCGGCGGATACATTGTTTTGGTTCACGTTATAACCATCGCTATATTAATTGCTTATGCTTATTTCATACAGGCTCCTCTTCAACAGGTTGTGGAAAAGACAATAAAAGCTTCAGCACAGAAGAATGCAATTCTCGTTGAGGGTATAGCCGGTCTCGAAACTATAAAGATGCTGGGCGCCGAAGGTCAGATTCAAAGAGCATGGGAGGAAGCAGTCAGTTACATCTCAAAATGGGGCAACAAATCGCGCATAATATCGTCTTCGGTTCAGGATGTTTCGTATCTAGTACAGAATATAATGACAGTTGCTGTTGTCGTTGTCGGTGTCTACATGATTACTGCCGGCGATCTTACTCAGGGGGGCCTTATAGCTTTAGTTATCCTCTCCAGACAGGTGATCGCTCCTATGGCTCAAGTTGTTAATTTAGCAATGCGCTACCACCATACCAAAGAAGCGTTGAAAACACTTGATGAAATTATGAAACTGCCTGTCGAGAGACCTGCAGGTAAAACATTTTTGCCGAGGAAACGTTTTAACGGCGCCATCGGATTGAAAAACCTTACTTTTTCCTACCCCGGACAAACTACAAATGTTCTCAACAACATTACCCTGGATATCGCTGCCGGAGAAAAAGTGGGTATTATAGGTCCAGTTGGTTCCGGAAAAACCACTTTGGGCAAATTGATTCTCGGTTTATATGAACCTATAAATGGTATGATAACTATGGACGGTACGGACATAAGACAGATAGATCCGGCAGAATTCCGGTATTTTTTAGGTTATGTTCCACAAGACATCGTTCTTTTCCGTGGAACCGTGCGGGACAACATCACGATGGGCGTACATGAGATTGATGATCAAAACGTCACCCTTGCGGCAGAAATGGCAGGCGTTGCGGATTTCGTAAAGAAACATCCCTCCGGATTTGACATGATGGTGGAAGAATTTGGCCGCGGACTTTCCGGCGGTCAACGACAAAGCGTTGCTATAGCTCGCGCCCTGTTGCTCGATCCCCCTGTTTTGGTTCTCGATGAGCCGACAAGCAATATGGACAACCGGTCGGAAATCAGGTTAAAAAGCTATCTGGCAACGGCCGTAAAAGAAAAAACGGTCGTATTGATTACACATCGGGCTTCGCTTTTGGATATGGTAAATCGTCTGATAGTTATAGACAACGGGACAATTATTGCTGACGGGCCGAAAGAATTTGTGCTGGAAGCAATGAAAAAAGGTCAGATTCATCTTTAAAAGAGGAGCTCGGTTTGAAGAAGTTAATAAAGGATTTTAAAAATAACCCAATATCCCAGTTATTCCAGTTGTTACGTAATCTACCGGAAAAGGAAGAGCCGGGTGCCGAGCAAATGAAAAAAAGGTCAAAAATAAACCAACTCTTCAGGAAGCTACCCGAAGAGGATGTTGATTTTGCAACAGACATCCGCGCGACCATACTTTCCCAGACACCTCAAGGTGGTAGACTGATTATTTGGGCAACCCTTCTCCTGCTGGTTATTTTCTTAATCTGGGCAGCCTTCTCGGAACTGGAGGAAGTTACCCGGGGAGAAGGCAAAGTTGTTCCATCAAGCCATGTTCAGGTAATACAAAACCTGGAAGGGGGAATTGTATCAGAAATCCTTGTCAATGTCGGTGATAAAGTTAAAAAAGACCAATTACTTGTGCGGTTGGATCAAACCCGGTTTTCTTCATCTTTTGAAGAAAACCGGGCTAAATATCTTTCCAACAAAGCAAAATCAGCCAGACTTAAAGCTGAAGCAACCGGCACCGCTCTGATAATTCCTGAAGATATTTTGAGGGAAAGACCGGATATTGCAGCCCGCGAACGCCAGTTATATGAATCGCGGAGAATGGAATTGAATTCGAGCGCTGAAATTAAGCGACAGCAAATTGCCCAACGAACCCAGGAAGTAAAAGAATTAGAAGCAAAGCTTGAAGAGCTAAACAGGACTTATTCTCTTCTGCAGAAGGAAATCGGCATGATAAAGCCGCTGGTTAAAAAAGGTGCGGCATCTGATGTGGAAGTTCTCCAATTGGAACGTCAGGCTAGTCAAATGGAAGGTGACATCAATCGAACACGTCACGAGATTCCCAGAGCCCGATCGAAACTTGAGGAAAGTCAGGCTGCTCTTCGCGAGATGAACCTGAATTTTAGAAACAAAGCTAACACTGAATCCAACGAAGTTCTCCGGGAAGTTGATGAAAGCGCCAGTTCATCCCTTGCTTTGAAGGACAGGTTGGATAGAACTTCTGTACGTTCCCCTGTCGATGGTATAGTGAATCGCGTAATGGTTAAGACTGTGGGAGGCGTTGTTCAACCAGGCATGGACATTGTCGAAATTGTACCAATGCATGGTAACCTTGAAATTGAGGCGAAGATTAAGCCGTCTGACATTGCCTTCCTGCACCCCGGTCAGAAAGCGACAATAAAATTTAGTGCCTATGATTATACTATCTATGGCTCTCTTAATGCGGAACTTGAGCATGTGAGTGCTGACAGTATCACAGATGAAAAGGGAAATAGTTTTTTTATAGTCAGATTAAGGACTGATAAAAGTTATTTGGGCACAACGAAGCAGCCTCTGCCAATAATGCCGGGCATGATTACAACAGTGGACATTCTCACCGGTAAAAAAACGGTTCTCTCTTATATTCTGAAACCTGTCCTGAAAGCGCGACACATGGCTTTGAGAGAGCGCTAGAAAAGAATATTATTTTAACTTGTTTTGTTTTCATATCGCGTAGGATTTATATGGCTATTCTGCTAAGCAGCTCAAAAGATACAGTTCTCATGAGATGGTCGGATCTTTTAGACGGACATTTCAAAACCAGAAAAGCCCTGTCTCTCGCAGAGCTTAAGAAAATGTGCCTTGCTGAAAAATTCGATGCTATCCTCCTGCACAGAATGCTCATCGACATATCTGTTTTTTCTGAATTATACAGAAAATCTCCAACGGCAAGGTTCTTTCTTCTTTCTGACAGACCGGATGAAGAAGAAGCCATATCATTTCTAAAACTGGGAATTGTGGGATACGGAAATACTTACATCTCATCGCCCCGTCTGCTTGAAGCTTTGCGGGTAATCACAAACGGAGGAGTATGGCTTGGTCAAAAGATCATCCAACGCCTGATCATGGACACATCGGCAAAAGCAAGAGAAGATAACGAGAAAAACACTCCTGATTCAACAATGGCGAAGTTGACAAAGGCGGAACGTCAAATTGCCGAATTTGTTGCCCGTGGCAAATCAAATCTGGAAATCGCCGCTGACTTGAACATAACGGAAAGGACTGTCAAGGCCCACCTGACATCAATTTATGCAAAAACAGAAACCGGCAACAGACTGAATCTGGCCCTGCTAATTAATCTTGGTAAGGGTCCTCAGAAATAAACGATGTTCCTTGCTATTGTTCCCAAAATATCATTATATTATATTTTCGATCAATAATCCTGAAACAATTAACGAATCCAGACTTGCTTCGCTATCGGGCTAATTCCCAATTCTTATATATCGTGATTGGATAATTCGACTAACAAATTTCATTACGCTAGTCGTCCCTGAAAAAGTCACAACATATTGATATAATTACTTGATTAGCGAAATAATGTATGTTATAAATGCCGGAAATATCAGAAAAGGAGCTAAAAACCGGCAAATTTATGCGACCGAAAGACAACAGCTTTGAAGAGTCACATGGGGACTTGTTCCGATCAGACCTGGAACAGATACTGAACAGAAAACATCCTTTGTATGTGCTGGCCAATAAGATTGATTGGAACAGATTTGATAAATCGTATGGCAACCTGTTTGCCCAGAAAAAAGGCAGACCGGCCTTGCCGACAAGATTGGTGGTGGGCCTGCATTATTTGAAACACGCCTACAACGAGAGCGATGAATCCGTTGTGGCCCGGTTTTTAGAGAATCCGTATTGGCAGTATTTTTGCGGATACAAGCAATTCCAGCATGAGCTGCCGATAGATCCGTCATCCATGACGCGCTGGCGCAAACGTTTAGGGCCGGAAAAGATGGAAGAACTATTATTGGCGACCATTGACACAGCAAAAGAGAAAAATCTGTTGACCGAGAGACATGTGGAAAGAGTGAACGTGGATACAACGGTTCAGGAGAAAGCCATTGCCTTTCCCACCGACGCAAGACTTTACCATAAAGTGCGCCGGGTTCTTGTTAAGGCCGCAAAGAAGATGGATATCGATTTACGGAGGAGTTACGAACGGACAGGCAAGAAAGTGTTTCTTAAGCAAGGGCGCTATGCCAGCGCAGGTCAGCATAATAGGGCAAAGAAAGAAACGAAGAGACTCAAGACCATGTTGGGTTGCGTCATTCGGGATATTCAACGCAAGTGTTCCAATCCGGAAGGGCGTTTAGCCCAAATTCTGTCCAGGGCCTGTGACATCTTCAAACAGAAAAGAAACGATACAAATAAAGTTTACAGTGTTCACGCCCCGGAGGTGGAATGTATTGCCAAGGGTAAAGTGCACAAGAAATATGAGTTTGGCTGCAAGGTAGCAATGGTCAGCAGTTCCAGGGATAACTGGATATTAGCGATTGATGCCGTTCATGGCAATCCCTATGACGGACATACACTGAAAGCTTCACTCAAGCAAGTGAAAGACAACACCGGCTGGCAGCCGCTGCACACTTACTGTGACCGGGGTTACCGTGGCGTGGCCAAAGAGATTACGGACATAGAGGTTCACTTATCCGGAAAGAAGAAAAAGAGCATGAAGGCCAGTCTCTGGCAATGGTATGCGCGACGGTCAGCCATTGAGCCGATCTTTGGTCACTTGAAAACAGACAATCGATTAGAACGGAATCATCTTCAGGGAAAAGACGGTGATCGCATCAACGCGATTCTGTCCGGCTGTGGTTTTAACCTGAGAAAGCTCCTCAGAGCTTTCTTTTTATCTTTTTTCCAAAGGCTATTTTGGAGATATTTTGATCGTTCCATCTCAGAAAATCGTGTTTGTTGGAAGCCAAGTGACTTCGCAGCAAACACGATATCACCGTTTTAAGAAAATGTGACTTTTTCAGGGACGACTA
>AWGX01000981.1 GCA_000495415.1 Smithella sp. ME-1
AGAAATATTTTCGTAGCCTAAACGCAGAGCGTGAAGATAATGCGACCAGGCGCGTTCCACGGGATCACGCAGGATAGCAATAATTTTAATTTTAGGATTTAATCTGTGAACTTTATGAGGAATTCCGGGATGAAATAAATAATATGGAGTTATTTCTCCGTATATTTTATTTTCTTCACGCAGCGGAGAAATCTGTTGTTCATAC
>AWGX01000982.1 GCA_000495415.1 Smithella sp. ME-1
AAATATTTCGGCCACAGGTTATATTATTATCCTGTAACAGGGTCCACTAATGATGATGCTTTTAAGCTGGGTATTGCCGGTGCACCGGAAGGAACAGTCGTTGTTGCGGATGCTCAAACAAAGGGCAGGGGGCGGTTACAGAGATCATGGCATTCGCCTGCAGGCAGCAATATTTACACAACGGTTATCTTGAGACCGCAGATGGATGCGGCCATAACACCACAGATTTCAATATTAGCAGGTGTAGCGGTAGCCGAAG
>AWGX01000983.1 GCA_000495415.1 Smithella sp. ME-1
ATATATTTAATTGCCGAAGTAATATAAACATTTACCAATAGTGAATGGCCAGCCAAATTGTAATGTTGTCCGGATCTGTTCGGGTAACTTTGTGTCTGGTGCGCGCTGGAATATTTAAATAATCGCCTTTCTTAAGATTGAACTCGGCTCCATTCTCGAAGAGGATTGATCCGGCACCTTCCAGAACAATCACCCATTCATTTTCCTTCTGATCATACCAAGCCGTCTTCGGAGAAGTATGGCCTTTGGAAATAATTCTTTCGATTTTGATATTTTTATGAAGGAGCAATTCTTCGAAGAACTCTTGCTCTAATTTATACGGTAATGACGAAAAAATATTTACCATGGGCTGATGTTTTTATTTATTCTGATAATTATTTATTTCAAACTTTTAATAGCATTAGACGCTTCCGTTGTGGCAAGTTCGATCAATCCTGCGCATTTGTCCGAAGATGACATATACTTTTGAAAGTCATTCCAGCCGGAAAATTTCTTATCTGTAATGAAACGACATTCCAATGCTCCTGCTTTTTCTCTGAATCTTTTCACGATATTCTTGCCGACACAAAATGGTTCAGGGACACCCATAGGTTTATTCGTGAGCAGATTAGCGTGACCAACAACAAATGCCTTGATTGTTTTAAAATAATTCGAATCACGAACATCCATGCCCAGTAAAAGATTTATGCCTGCAATTGCTCCGACAAGAGCGCCACAAACTCCTCCTTTAAAGGCTAACCCACCATCAAAAATAAAAGACAAACGCTCCAGCAGCGGATCGTCTATACCGGTGCGATTTTTTATTCCCTCCAATACAGCCTGCGCGCAATGTATCGGCTCACTTTGTATTTGTTCCTTTTCCACACTCAATTCAGACAAGTCTTTCTTTTGGTAAGCACACAGGTGTTTCATTGCACCCCCGATATGCCACAAACACTTCCCCACTTTATCTCCCGGTAAAAGATATCGTAACTGGCCACCCGTAGTATAAAAATTTATTCCGCTTCTCTCTCTGCACAACGATGAACCGTAATTATCTTCAAACCATTTAATGTATTCCCCTATCAGTGACATAACTCCCGCTTCTGCGGCAACGCCTTTTTCCTTCAGCACGTTATCATACATCAGCGCAAGTCCCAGAGCTCCGCCCGTCACCACACCACAGGTCGAACCGCTTGCCACTACACCGCCTTCCAGCCCTGTGACAGCTTTCAGCACGCGATCTTCACGCCTGCCTTTCATATCCTGTAAAACTTCCTGAGAAGCCAGCGCGCAATTCAAATCTTTGATGAGGCAAAAAGAACCCCTCCATCCCCAATATGATTCGCTTTTTTCTACAGACTTATTCATTAAACACCTCCAACATTACGCCTGACGCGATTATAATGCAGACTGGTGCTATTTCTTCTTTGATTTTACTTTGATTGTTTTGCCGGCAACCATGAAATCATCGTTTCCTTGATGATGAATTGTTAGAGGTTCTTTCACGGCATGATCAATCCAGGCTTTAACAACTTCCACGACAAAGAAACAGTACTTTTTGACCATGCTTGTGTCTACTACCCGGCATTCAAAATTCGCGTAACATTCATCAATGAGTGGCGCCTTAACTTTTGAGGCAGGCTTGGGTGTGAGATTAAATTTTTTAAACTTATCTACTATAGATCCGGATGTATTGCCGCACTCCACAACCTTTTCAACTATGTTAACCGTGGGAATGTTGATCACACATTCTTTGGTAGCCGAAAGCGGTCCGAAGGAATAATGCTGATCACTCATGACAAAGCCGATCAGCGGCGGTTCAAACTCCATCATCGTGTGCCAGGAAATCGGCATGACGTTTATCTTACTGGCCCATTGAGTAGTAATCAAAACAACCGGGCCCGACTCCAGCAAGCTGTATACCTTGGAAAGAGGAAATGATCTTTTTGCCATTTAAAAACCTCCTTTCATTTCTAATGACTCAATGCTTTAACTCAAATCCACCAATTTAATTAAATACTCTTGGAATTCATAATTTATCCAGTTCTTTCAACAACTTTTTTACAGATAAAACTCGAATCAGAGAAAAAGAGAGGGAGAAAAACGAAAGACTGTTCGTATTATGAAAGCATTGCTATTAATAAATGTCAACATTAAAAATTTCGGAAACAGAAACGAAAAAACAGATGCCGGATAACCCGGCATCCGCCCGGCAAAAAGTCCGGCATGACGAAAAAGATTGCCACCCCGATTGCATCGAGGGCAGGCATCGCCTGAGAGGCGTTTCGCATTGACAAAAGGACAACTGGATCCCCGCTCCCCGATCAGGTCGAGGA
>AWGX01000984.1 GCA_000495415.1 Smithella sp. ME-1
ATAGTGCCGTGGGGCACTCTTCACAGGATGTTCACGTTGAGCAATAAACCGAGAATAACTTTTAATAAATGCTAATTGAAACTTCAACTTTCAATTTGACAAGCGCATCTTTTAACCATATAATGTCGTCATGATTAAGCGTACTTTATCACAGAAACTATCATTACTTGCCGGAAAATTTCCAGTGGTTGCAGTCACAGGTCCACGACAATCCGGCAAGACCACTCTAACCAGAATGGTTTTTGAAAAACATGAGTACGTCAGTTTAGAAGAACCCCACGAAAGGGAATTTGCTCTTTCTGATCCTCGTGGTTTTCTGAAGCGATACAAAGGTGGTGTAATTCTAGATGAAATACAACGTGCACCCGAGCTGCTTTCTTACATACAGGGAATAGTTGATTCCGGTGTTGATAGCGGCAAATTTATCTTGACTGGTTCACAGCAATTCCACCTTTCTGCGAAAGTCAGCCAGACTCTTGCGGGTAGAACCGCAATTGTTAATCTTTTGCCTTTCAGCATAGATGAACTCCGCAAAATTCCGTCACGGGATCCCTGGGTATGGAAAGAACTTCCCGAAAGAAGAAAAAATCCGGAATTTAATTTCGAGACCATCATGTACAAAGGGTTTTATCCTCGGATTCACGATAAAAGTTTGGCACCACAGGACTGGCTGGCCGGTTACTACCAGACTTACGTGGAACGTGATGTACGGGAAATTTCCAACATCGGCAATCTGGAAATATTTCAGCGCTTCGTCAGACTATGCGCCGGCCGTTCGGGGCAATTGCTCAATCTTTCTTCCCTGGCAAGCGATTGCGGCATTTCACATACCACGGCAAGACAGTGGATTTCCATACTTCAGGCTGGATTTATCGTTCATTTACTGCCGCCGCACTTTAACAATTTTTCTAAAAGAATTATCAAAACTCCGAAACTCTATTTTCTCGATACCGGTCTTTTATGCTACCTGCTGCGTATTCGCGAACCGGCTGATTTAACCGATCACGCCATGCGCGGAGCTGTTTTCGAAACTTATGTGGTTTCCGAACTGTTCAAGGCCTTTGTTCATCGCGGAGAAACTCCGCCGCTCTATTTCTGGCGGGATCGGACAGGACATGAAGTTGATGTAATTATCGATACGGGCAAACAACTTATTCCCATTGAAATTAAATCGGGAAGAACAATAAGCAACTCCTTCTTTGAAGGAATCCGTTACTTTATGTCGATAGGTACGAAAATATCTCAAACGGGAGTGATGATCCACGGAGGAGATGAACTATATAAACGTGAGAATTTTCTAGTCCTTCCCTGGTTTCAAGTAACATCAAAATAACTTAAACATAAGAAACTTAATTACTTGTTTTCTTCACT
>AWGX01000985.1 GCA_000495415.1 Smithella sp. ME-1
TACCTGTAACGATTCAGCCGTGAATAGTTGTCAGAGTTGAGGATTATCATTTGAAAGAGTGTTTTTAGCAGGAGATGGTTTTTGCATTATGTTAGTTCATAGTCCTTTTCCCTGAATAATTTCAGGCAGGCATCTACGACATTAGTATCATAAAGAATACCCTTATTTATTTCGATCTCTTCAAGGGCTTTTTCAATACCCAAAG
>AWGX01000986.1 GCA_000495415.1 Smithella sp. ME-1
CCTTTCCCCAGGCTGCAGCCTCTAAAATATTTTGTCCACCTTTGGGAACAAGGCTTCCACCGCAATAAACAATAGTCGCCAGCGAATAAACTTTAAACAGTTCTCCGATAACATCAACGATAATGATTCGTTCATCGGTTCTGAGACGGCCGTTATTAATATCCGAAAGCTTTATGAAATCGTTAAAAGTTGCCTGCTGCAAAAGATTTACAACGTCGTTGGTTCTCTCAATGTGACGCGGCACAATAATGAGTTTAAAATCAGGATATCGTTTTAAAATATCCTGATAAACACTAATGACAATTTTTTCTTCACCTTCATGCGTGCTGCCCGCTACAAAAAATTTTTCGTCTTCCCGAACGTTGAACCGCAAACTTATCTCCTTTTGCATAGCCGGTGAAACCATTGCCGCAAGTCCGTCGTACTTGGCATTTCCCAACACCTTCACTTTTGCGGAATCCAAACCGATAGCTTTGATTCTTTCCGCGTCGACCACGGAAATCATTCCCGCTTCATCCAGATTATCCAGAATTCTCCTCCAGAAAAACGCTGTCTTCAGGTAACGCTTATAAGAGCGTGAAGAAATCCTTCCGTTGACCATCAAGGTTTTCATTCGACACTCTTTGCAGACACGAAGAAAATTAGGCCAAAGCTCCGTTTCCACAAGAACAAAAACATCCGCATTAGCTGATTTTATAATTTTACGCACAACAAAAGGAATATCCAGAGGAAAATAAATAAATGCGTCAGCACCTTTGATAAACCTGTGCGCCATTTCCTGACCGGTTTCCGTAGAAGTCGAAAAAATAATCTTTACTCCCGGCTTTTTCATTCTTAGAGAAGCAACTATCGGTGCGGCGGCGGTAACCTCGCCAACTGAAACAGCATGAATCCAGACTCTCGGTCCACTCTTTAAATTGGTCAGTATTTTTGTCTGTCTTCCGCCCAGTTTTGGGATTATGCTTTTGCGGTATTTGCCGGCAAAAATCATTTTCAATAAAAAATAGGGAGCAATAAATACCGCGGCAACAAATAAAATAATATTGTAAAGAATATACATGGCTATATATTTAGATTTTTCTGCTATAGTGTCAAGTCAATTTAGTGAGTCCCAAGTAATGTCCTCCGCTGGCGGAGGTG
>AWGX01000987.1 GCA_000495415.1 Smithella sp. ME-1
TAGCCGAAGAAAGCGAATTGGTATATAAGAAGGTGAATATTATGGATATAAATAAAAGAATAAATGAAGAGATGGTTGTTGCCGCTAAAGCTAAGGATAAGATTCGGCTATCGGCTATTCGCATGTTGAAAACCGCATTGCATAACAAGGAAATTGAATTAATACGGCCATTAACTGAAAGTGAAACACTGCAGATTCTTTCCGCGATAGTCAAGCAACGTAAAGATTCCATAGAACAGTTTGCCAGGGGTGGCAGGACTGACCTGGTGGAAAAAGAAGAAGCAGAACTCAAAGTTGTGCAGGAATTTATGCCTGTGCAAATGACGGATAATGATGTTGATAATGTAATTAGAAAAGCTATTGCGGATGCAGGAGCTGTTTCGGTCAAAGATATGGGAAAAGTAATGAAAGTATTGATGCCGCAACTGACCGGTAAAGCTGATGGTAAAATGGTTGGCGAAAAAGTTAAAGAACTTTTGTCCCGGTAAGGGTTAAAACATAAACAGAGGTTGTTGACAAGCCCCAGACAGGTTTAAATTCCGGACAGGTTAATACTCAATGCGTTTTGATGATAATAAGATTGAAGAAATCAAAAGCAGAGTAGATATTGTAGAACTGGCTTCCGAATATCTTACTTTGAAAAAAGCAGGACGGAATTTTATAGGGCTATGCCCGTTTCATCAGGAAAAAACTCCATCGTTTACAGTAAATCGCGATAAACAGATTTTTTACTGTTTTGGCTGCGGTGAGGGCGGCAATGTCATTACGTTTTTAATGAAAATTGCCGATAAGACTTTTCCGGAAGCAATTAAAATTTTGGCGGAAAAAACTGGAGTTGTTTTGCCGCCGATGCTTTCCGGCAAAGAAGCCCGGCAGAAGGATTCACTGAAGGAAAGCATAATTAATTTAAATTTGAGAGCGGTGCAGCATTTCAGTCGCAATCTTTCTTCCGGGGCGGGTAAAGTTGCCCGTGAATATTTGCAAAATAGAAGTATTTCCGAGGAAACAATCAAGCACTTTCGTTTGGGATATGTTCCCGATACATGGCGTTCTTTGACAGATTACATTGAAAGCAGCGGTTTATCTCTGAAGTTGGCCGAACAGGCGGGTCTGGTAATTGCAGGGAAAGAGGGGAGTTATTATGACCGGTTTCGCGGCCGTCTTATATTTCCTATAGAGAATATTTTTGGGGAAATAGTGGCCTTTGGCGGCAGAATTCTGGATAAAGGCGAGCCGAAGTATTTAAATTCTCCGGAATCCCCTGTTTATATAAAAGGGAAAAATCTGTATGGTCTTAACAAAGCAAAAGAAGAAATTCGTAAAAAAGGCTTTGCTCTTATTGTTGAAGGTTATTTCGACTTGATATCTTTGTCGAATGCCGGTATCGGCAATGTAGTTGCTACGTTAGGCACCGCTTTGACCCAGGAGCATCTTGAACTTTTGCGTCGCTATACAGTAGAAGTTGTTGCCCTTTTTGATCCGGATGAGGCAGGGAGAAAAGCACTTGATCGTAGTTTGGAATTGTTTTTGAGCATGAGAATGCGGGCGCGGGCGTTAATTTTGCCTGAAAATTACGATCCGGATGATTACATTAAGAAATATGGTAAAGACAAGCTTGATGAATTGATTGCCAATGCTCCGGCGATAAGTGATTACTATATTGATAATGTTTTAGGCGGCGGTAGAACTTTTGAAGATAAACGGGATATGATAAAAGCCGCCATGGAATTTATAAGTAAAATTGATGATGAAATAGAAAAAAATCTTTTTATAAAGCGCGTTGCAGAGAAATTGGGTATCAATGAGGAGCTGTTAAAAAAAGAACTTTATAAAAAAGGAGCACAGATAAAAACTAAAACAGCTGGTGAAAGACAAAACATTAGAGTTCACATTGATCCCGTAGAAGTTCATTTAATCCTGCTATTGCTGGAGTATCCGCAGAAAATGGCTCAGGCGGAAAGCGAAAAGGTATTTGATCATTTTCTGCATATGGAATTGAAGAATCTGGGAGAAAAAATTATTGAAGCATATAAGCTTTTGGGTTTCGTAGATATCAACGTCATTTTATCCG
>AWGX01000988.1 GCA_000495415.1 Smithella sp. ME-1
CCTCCGCTATCGTGTAACCAAACCAGACAATCTGGGCAAGCATCTGATTATCGAAAACGAAATCATCTGAATTATTTTTCAGGGGTAGCTTGAGCAAAAGCTCGCGGGAAAAGGCACGATAGCCGGTATGATATTCGGAAAGTTTTGCGCCGATTAAAATATTTTCCGTAAGGGTCAGGAACCGATTGGCAATGTATTTCCAAAGCGGCATGCCTCCTTTTAAAGCGTGACCGCCCAGGATACGAGAGCCGAGCACACAGTGATAAAGACCGTTGGCAATTAATGAAGTCATCGCCGGAATCAGTTTGGGAGTGTATTGATAATCGGGATGCACCATAATGACAATATCCGCGCCTTCTTCCAGTGCCAGTTGATAACAGGTTTTTTGATTGCCCCCGTAACCCACGTTTAGTTCATGTACGAAAACTTTCGTCATGGGAAGATTTCCGGCTATTTTCACGGTATCGTCCGGGCTGGCATCGTCAACAAGGATAACCTTGTCCACGACGCCCTGCGCCATGACTTCATTGTATGTTTTCATGATGGTTTTTTCGGCGTTGTAAGCCGGCATGACCACCACTACTTTTTTATTCTGAAACATGCTCTTCCCGCGGCGCTCGTTATGAACGCATACCTTGAATTTGTGTCATTTCGGCGAGTCCCGACTAGTCGGGACGAAGAGAAATCTAAGATTCCTCACACGCCTTTGGCGGTTCGGAATGACATCTGAAAAAAAGCGGCGCGTTCGGGGAACGCGCCCTACACATATACTTCGTTCGAAGTGACAAAATGATTATTATGCAAAGTGAGCGTCAAGTTTCTGCTGCTGCTGCTTTGCCTCCGCCGCCATTCTTTCCATCAGTTCGGCCACTGTCGGTTCATCGTGAAGCAGGCCCATCACCTGCCCTACGGGAAGCACACCTTCCTTTGTATCGCCGTCTTCCGTGGCAACTCTTATCGCATGGAAACCGTTCGCCATGAAAGCCAGTTGTTTGGCTGTTTTCCAGCCTGCCATCATAACACCCACAAACAGTTTGAAGAAAGGCAATTTTAACTGTTTGGCGATCTCCTGCGCATTTATGAAAGCCGCCGGCAGATTTAAGCCTTTCTTGACGGCTCTTTCGGCGGCATCGGTCTTCATGATACGGCAGAGCAGTCCGTCGAATCGATCCGAATACAAAGTGTCCTCGACTCCTTTTTCCATGGACAGCTTTTTATAAACATCATGAAGAGGACTTTCTTTAGTTGTCATAAAACGGGTGCCCATAGCGATTCCTTCCGCGCCCAGAGCCAGCGCCGCCGCCAGACCGCGTCCGTCACCGAAACCGCCGGTGGCGATGACGGGTATTTTTACAGCATCAACCAAAGAAGGAACAAGAACCAGAGAAGTTACATGCTCGCCATGTGCCGCCGCCTCGTGACCGGTGGAGATAACTCCATCGCAGCCGTAATCTTCCGCACGCTTGGCATGTCGTGCGTTAACCACGGTCGCAATAACTTTGCCTCCGTAAGTATGCGCTTCCTTTACTATCCAGTCACCTTTACCCAGCGAAAAATTAATAACCGGCACTTTTTCTTCCAGCAGCACTTTGGCGTTTTCAGCAGCACCCGGAAATAAAAGAGTGGCATTGGCGCCGAAAGGTTTATCCGTGAGAGAACGGATTTCTTTTACTGCCTCTCGCGTCTGCTCGGCATTTAAAGGACCTGTCGCCAGAATTCCCAAACCTCCGGCGTTGGAGACAGCCGCAACCATTTTTGGCACACTAATCCAGCTCATTCCAGACAAAATTATGGGATACTTGATACCAAAAAGCTCTGTAATCCTGGTTTTCATAAAAATATTCTCCTCTATTATTAATAAAACAAATTTTTTTACTTCTTGCTGTAATCGTATACACCACGGCCTGTCTTGCGTCCGAAACGGCCGGCGCGGACAAGCTTTCTTAACATCAGCGCAGGGCGGTATTTGTCGCCCAGCTCTCTGTATAAATCTTCCATAATGTGCAGCAGCGTATCAAGACCGACCAGATCAGCCAAGGCCAACGGCCCGATGGGGTGATTGCATCCCAGCATCATACCCTTATCGATATCCTCGGCAGAAGCGAGTCCTTCATCCAGAACATAGAAAGCTTCATTGAGCATAAGGCAGAGTATCCTGTTCACGACAAACGCCGGAGCTTCTTTTACTACAATAACTTCTTTGCCGATTTTTTTACCCCATGCTTTGGCGACTTCCAGCGTTTCAGGTGACGTCTGATAACAGCAGATTATTTCCAGAAGTTTCATAACGGGAACCGGATTGAAAAAATGAGTGCCGATT
>AWGX01000989.1 GCA_000495415.1 Smithella sp. ME-1
TCTAAGATTTTCGGCTGATCTGTACAACGTTAAAAAGGAGACTTTCCTGCAAAAGGCACAAAATCTTCTGCAGCAATTTGCTCTCTGGGATTGGGCCGATGAATTGGTTGAAGCTTATTCACACGGGATGAAACAAAGGCTCATTATTGCCTCCGCTCTTTTACATGACCCGCAAATACTGATTATCGATGAACCCATGGTCGGCCTTGATCC
>AWGX01000990.1 GCA_000495415.1 Smithella sp. ME-1
CAAAGCCCATGTCTTGTAATCGTTCCAGCATATACCGGCGGCGTTCATCGTAAGTCTTAACCATTTTAGCTACATCTTTTTTGGCTTTGGTTAAGGCGGCAATTCCCGCCCATTGAATGAAACCGTTGGCAGAGATCATAAAATTTTGATGAATACGCTGCATTACTTGGGAAAACTGTTTAGGGAAAATACAGAATCCCAGACGCCATCCGGTCATAGCGTATAGTTTGGAAAAACCGTTAATGACAAATGCTTTGTCTGTAAATTCCAAAATGGAGTGAGCACGATCTTTGTAGACGAGGCCGTGATAAATTTCATCAGAAATAATATATTGCTTGTCGAATTGTGCCACATTTTGCAATTGTTCTTCGCTCATCACAATACCGGTGGGATTGGAAGGCGAATTAATCAGAATCGCTTTGGTTTTCGCGGATAGTTTCTTTTTTATGTCTTTCGGGCGATACTGAAATCCTTCTTCCGGGTAAGTTTTAACCTCTTTGACCTTGCCACCAGCTGCGAGAATAAAATTCTGATAGCAGGGATAACGCGGATTGGAAATAATTACCTCATCGCCATGATCTAGAATGGCCAGCATAGCGAACAACAGCGCCGGTGAGGTTCCCGTAGAAACTAATATCTGATCAGGTGTGATATTAACACTGTATTCTTCAAAATAGAAATCACAAATGGCTTGTCTTAATTCCAGAAGGCCGAGAGCATGAGTATAGCGGATTTTGTTGTCATGCAAAGCTTGGGTTGCCGCTTTTGTGATAACTTTCGGTGTGGGGAAATCAGGTTCGCCTACTTCCAGATGGATAACATGTTCGCCTTTGCGTTCCAATTCCTCGGTTTTTGCCATGACGTCCATGACAATGAAAGAGGTGAATGATTCAGCTCTTTTTGAAATCATCTGCATTCCTTTCCATACGTATAGCCTTTCTAAAGAGATTGTTAAAATTTTTCAACTAACTTTTGTTGTTTTCTCGAAACATAAGTAAAGTTTCGGTTAAAAGGGCGGTAAAATGACAAATTGGTTCTATATAATTTATCACTACTGTCCGGAATAATCCGT
>AWGX01000991.1 GCA_000495415.1 Smithella sp. ME-1
ACATCATTTAACCAGACTTTAGATGCTCGAATCCGTGGAGATGTATGGCCGAAATTAAGAAACGCGCCTGAAGAGCACATGGCTCCAAACGTTCCGGTAGTAACAACATCAATTTTGCGGGCGGCTTCAACAGCACCATTCTTTTCCACAATATCAATCATCTCTTCGGCCGTAACAACAACAGCCCGCCCTTCTTTAATCTTTTCATTTATTTCTTTAAATGTTTTTTTAACTTTGAATTTTTTCATATCTAATTTTCCGATCCCGGAATAATTGCGTATATTTCATACCACTGTTTGGTGCCAATTGCAAAAGCTAAGAAGTCTCTTTTGCGCCATACCACTTCTAAATCAAAGATG
>AWGX01000992.1 GCA_000495415.1 Smithella sp. ME-1
GGTGTAGGTTATTTGGATGACGGGACAATGATCATAGTGGACAGCGGGCAGAAAATGCTTAACATGAATGTGGATGTGGTTGTAACCAGCGTATTGCAGACGACCGCAGGACGAATGATCTTTTCGGAAATAAAAGAAAAGAAGTAGATAAAAAATAAAATATTAATTTTTTAAAAGCAGATCTGAAAATATCATTTAATACGAGTTGACGCTTTGGATATTAAACAAGAGAAAAGCCTGGGAAATAAAATTCCCGGGCTTTTTTATGCGCTATTTCTTTTTAAGATAAAAGATGATATCAAGATACCAATTCTAAATCAAAGGACTATTTTTGTCGGTACAGCCTGCCCCGGCGCATCTGGCATGCGCCGGAGTAAACAGCCGGGGTCGTCAGTTTCCTCAACGTATGTAAAATACGC
>AWGX01000993.1 GCA_000495415.1 Smithella sp. ME-1
CAATCCCGATTAATCGGGATTGGATAATTCGGCTAGCAAATTTCAATACGCTTTGCTTTTGAAATTTGAGCCTCATTACGACCAACAAACTTCAGCGCACTTTGTTTCTGAAGTTTGAGTCTCATTAGAAAGGATGCTAAATGGGAAAAAGAACGGATATAAAAAAGGTTTTGATTATCGGCTCGGGACCAATAGTAATCGGCCAGGCCTGCGAATTTGATTATTCGGGAACGCAAGCTTGCAAAGCTCTGCGTAAGCTGGGCTATCAAATAGTACTGGTGAATTCCAATCCCGCGACAATCATGACCGACCCGGGCATGGCCGATGTCACCTATATCGAACCTCTTAATTTGCAGGCATTGACGGAAATAATCGAAAATGAAAAACCGGATGCCATTTTGCCGAACCTTGGAGGTCAAACCGGACTTAATCTTACGTCAGAACTTCACCGCAAAGGCGTTTTAAAGAAACACGGCGTCAAAGTAATCGGCGTTCAGGTTGACGCCATTGAACGCGGCGAAGACAGAATTGCTTTTAAAGAAACCATGAACAAACTCGGCATCGAAATGCCCAAAAGCTCACCGGCAACTTCCGTGGAAGAGGCAGAAAAAATTGCCGCCGAAATGGGTTATCCAGTGGTTATTCGCCCGGCTTATACGATGGGCGGAACCGGAGGCGGTATTGTTTATAATCTGGAAGAGCTGCGCACCATCGCCAGTCGCGGCATTTCAGCCAGTCTTATTGGTCAGATTATGATTGAAGAATCGGTTATCGGTTGGGAGGAGCTGGAGCTGGAAGTTGTCCGCGACGCCAAAAATCAGATGATTACCGTTTGCTTTATCGAAAACGTGGACGCGATGGGCGTACACACGGGTGATTCCTTCTGCACCGCACCCATGCTGACTATCTCTCCCGAATTGCAGAAGCGTTTACAAAAATATTCTTATGATATCGTGGAAGCTATCCAGGTTATCGGCGGAACCAATGTGCAGTTCGCCCACGACCCCAAAACAGACCGCGTGGTGGTCATCGAAATTAATCCGCGTACTTCGCGCTCTTCGGCACTGGCTTCTAAAGCAACGGGATTCCCGATTGCTTTGATTTCTTCGATTTTGGCTTCCGGCGTCACCATGGATGAAATTCCCTACTGGCGCGACGGGTCTCTGGAAAAATACACTCCCTCGGGAGACTATGTAGTTGTTAAGTTCTCCCGCTGGGATTTTGAAAAATTCCCCGGAGCTGAAGATAAACTGGGAACACAGATGCGCGCCGTCGGCGAAGTTATGAGTATCGGTAAAAATTACAAGGAAGCTTTCCAGAAATCCATCCGTTCTCTGGAGAAAAAACGCTATGGCCTGGGTTTTGTCAAAGACTTCAACACAAAATCTCTGGATGAATTGATGGAGATGCTAAGCGAGCCATCCAGTGAAAGACAATTCATTATGTACGAAGCCCTACGCAAGGGAGCTTCGGTTGAAACTCTTTCCACCAAAACTTACATTAAAAAATACTTCATCGAACAGATGAAAGAACTGGTCGAGTTGGAAGAAAAAATGCTCCAATACAAGAAAAAGAAACTCCCTGATGATTTGCTTATTAAAGCTAAAAAAGACGGCTTTGCCGACAAATACCTGGCGCAGATTCTGGACAAAAAAGAAGAAGATATTCGTAAACAACGTCTTGCATTGGGAGTTACTGAAGCCTGGGAATCGGTACCGGTAAGCGGTGTGGAAAACGCGGCTTATTACTTTTCCACATATAACGCGCCGGATACAGTTTCGGTAACCTCCAACCGCAAGATTATGGTTTTGGGTGGCGGTCCTAACCGTATCGGACAAGGAATTGAATTTGATTACTGCTGTGTT
>AWGX01000994.1 GCA_000495415.1 Smithella sp. ME-1
AATAGGAATTACCGATTATGTTCAGGAAAGACTGGGAGACATTCTCTCCGTGGAATTCCTGGAAGCTGATACTTATGTGGAGCGCGATGAAACGTTTGGCTCTATCGAATCCGTCAAAGAAGTAGTGGATTTGATTGCTCCCGTTAGTGGCACTATCGTTGTTGTTAATGAAGATATTATTGACGACAGCGATATAATAAACAGAGATCCGTACGATACCGGATGGTTGATTATTATTGAAATGGATAATTTAGAACAAATAGATGACCTTATGGTTGCTTCCAGTTATCATGATTTTATAACACAAAAAGAAATAGACTGATTCTCTTCTATGTCATGGAGACTATTAAATTTTCAATATCATAATATATTCGAGAACATGGCCATAGATGAGGCGATTTTTCATGAAACCATAAAAAACAAAAAAGCCCCCACTATTAGATTTTATAATTCAAAACCGGTGGCGATTTCTATTGGTTATTTTCAGGAC
>AWGX01000995.1 GCA_000495415.1 Smithella sp. ME-1
CCGTACCCTGCACTTCAATAAAATGACCCGATCCGGTCATGACAAAGTTCATATCCACTTCCGCCCGCGAATCTTCTTCGTATTCCAGGTCGAGAAGGGTCTGTCCTTCAATGATACCGACACTGACGGCAGACAGGAAATCATGGACAGGAATTACTTTTAATAATTCATCTTCCCGCATTTTTTTGAATAAATCAACCAGCGCGACAAAGGCACCGGTAATCGATGCTGTTCTGGTTCCGCCATCGGCCTGAATAACATCACAATCCAGATAGATTGTTTTTTCGCCAAAGGCGGTTAAATCGGTAACGGCACGCAGAG
>AWGX01000996.1 GCA_000495415.1 Smithella sp. ME-1
AAGATTCGTCCGGGAGTTCATTAATCATATAACCCAAGTGCATCAGGTTAGCCTGCGCGCAGGCAATGTTGCCAAGCAGCAGAGTAAAATAATATGGTTTAACAAGTAATCCCTTTTTGATCAGATATTTTGCATAATTAATCATGCCAACGTCAAAAGCCTCCAGCTCCGGCTTAATATTTTTATCCAACATTTTTTTTGCCAAAGCCCGAATCATATCCGGAGTATTAACGCTGGCGGTCTTGTTGAAATTTAGAGAGCTTAACGTTAAAGAGGCCATATCCGGTTTTAAATCGTCTTCAAGGTCGAGAACGTCAGCGCGTTTTTCAAATTCGTTGAAATTGCGCCCGCTTGTAGAAACACAAATCACGAGATCTTTATCTTTGTTTCGGATACCGCTGATGATTTCAGCATATGTATCTTTATTATATGTATTCTCTTCGTTATCATCACGCGCGTGTAGATGCACACTGGTGATACCCAACGTTCGGCAATGTAAAACATCAGAGACGATCTCCGCTGGTGTCATTGGAACATGCATGGTCATCTTACGCTGGGGAATTAAACCGGTCGGAGCAAGATTTACAATTAAATCGTTATTTTTTTCAGTAATCATAATAAAAAGTAGTTATCGATTTCTAAAATGGCTAAATCAACAGAAGTCAAAATTGCCTGATTTAATAATAATTTTAATGCAGGTAAAAATATAGCAGGCGATTTCACATGTCAAGAAAAACCTGACCATACGATATAGATTTAGATTATTTGTCAGAATTTAACGCCAAAAGAAAGGAAAACGCGATTTTTCTTCCAGTCGCCACCATCGTTTATTTTTTGGTGAATGGGATCGAATAGCTTTATCCCAGTTTGTTGCAATGTTATATTTTAAAGATCTTCTGGTTTTATTCCAATCGTTTCGGAGTTCTTCTTCATTAAATTTGTAATGAGAACCCCATTTGTTTTTAATATCCGAGCGGCGTAATTTATTGAACAATTGTTTGTGCCGTTCAAACACGAAATCAAATGATAAATATTTAAAATGAAGATTCAGCAATTCGTCTCGTTCAGGATATTTGAGTTTGCCTTCAGGACAAGCTTCATGTCTGCCTTTTTGAAAATTAGTTTCTGTTAATGCATTGGGATCGAATAGGCTTAGCTTATTAAAAGGTTGAGAAGGAGCACCATGAGGAACGTCGTTTATTAGATCGGAATTACTGTCAGGTAATACTTCGGATAACATTTGATATCCTAAAGCTGGAATGGCTGTTATTTCTTCACTTTTACATTTAATAAGAAAATTAATAAAATCAAGGTGATAAAGGAATTCATCAACAGCGGTAATAATCACCCAGTCGGCAGTTCCCTTGCTTCCCTTCCAGCAACTGTTATGTACTGACTGGGCGGAAAGGACGAAAGAATTATTGTGTGATTCCGGAAAAGGTCGTACTTCTGCACGAGGATGATTATTGATTAATTCGATTGTCCGATCATCTGACTTATCATCGAAAAAAATATATCGATCGACAAATTTATCGTAGTGCTTAAAGAAAAAAGGCAGCATCCTTTCTTCGTTCCAGCAAATGGAATATAAATGTATTAACGGTTTATTCATATTAGAATTTAATATTGTTTTCTTTGATTTTCTTTGCTGGATTTCCAACAACTACGGAATAATCGTTGACGTCTTTGGTAACTACGGATCCTGCGCCAACAATTGCATGTTTGCCGATTTTAACTTCAGGTAAAATCACAGCTCCTGTGCCAATTAATGAACCTCTCTCAATCGTAACGTTTCCGCCGGTGATAACTCCCGGACCGATAGAAACAAAATTATCAAGATAAAGATGGTGTCCGAGAGATGCGCTCCTGTTGATGAAAACAAAATTTTCGATTTTCGACTGAGAACCGATAACAACCCTCTTGTTAATAAAACATCCTTCTCCGTGCTTAAAGTTGTAAGGAAGATCATTATTCCTATCGCTTAAAATCTGGTAAGGTTGTAGACCTAAATTCAAGGCTTCAGTTACGGCAACAAACCTGTTGCAGGGAGTAAATAAAGGGCATAAAAAAGGTATAGATAAATCGATTGAAGAAATTTGAGAGATATCGGTTACCTTTTCTTGAAAGGTTGCGTAAGAAGGAGAGCCTTTCTGATTATTAATTATTGCGGATATAGTAATGTTGTTTTTCAAACAGACTTCTTCAAAATCGACAATTATGTTGGATCCGGAAGCATATAAGATTATTTTTTCTTTGATCATATAAAATAATATTCGGCTATTTTAATTAAACTATAAAAAAGTTAAATGTCATATGTCAATAAAATCTTGAAAACATTTCAAGAAGCGGTTTGATTATAATATGATAGATGAATTACGCGGTAGATAAAAAACCAGTATTTCAAAAACCAGTATTTCATTGACACACCCAGGTATTATTTTTATACTTTAAAATAAATTTTCAACTCTAATAAATGATATTTTATGAAATTGCCAATAATTATAAGCTTTGTTTTCCTTTGTCAAATGAAAGGTAACGATTAATGAAATGGACAGGAAAAAAAGTTGGCCTTGCCCTGGGCGGAGGCGGAGTCCGCGGCTTTTCTCATATCGGGGTCCTCAAGGTTCTGGAAGAGGAAGGCATTCACCTTGACCTGATCGTGGGAACGAGCGCAGGAGCTCTCATCGGCGCGGCCTACGCGAGCGGCCAGTCCCCTGCCGAAATTCAGGAAAAAATTGACGTATACATGCGCAGTACGGCATTTGAAGAATCCACGATCAAATCCATAGGCGAGTCTTTTTTTGCCGATAAAAAAAGTTTTTTTCAGAAGACGCAAACATACATCAAAAACCGTCTGCTCTTCGTGCAGGCCTTTTTTAAATCCTCCGTTCTTCCGTCAAACGATTTTGAGTCGCTCATCAATTTTTTTCTGCCGGACATCAATATTGGCGAAACCCGGATTCCGTTGCGAGTCGTTTCCACGGACTTGACAACAGGCAGGAAGATCGTGTTTTCGGAAGGATCGTTGCGTCAGATAGTTTTGGCAAGCTGTTCCGTGCCCGGGGCGCTCCCCCCTTTGCGTTGGGGCGAGATGCTTTTAGCGGATGGCGGCATTACGAGTCTCGTTCCCGTGCGCGCCGCGCGTGAAGCCGGAGCGGATGTTGTCATTGCGGTGACTGTGGATCGGGAACTGAAAACCGATATCACCATTGAAACGGCCAAGGATGTTTTATTCAGAGCGGGGGAGATAACAGCCGACGCGCTGGAAGAATCGGAGCTGGCCGATGCCGATGTCGTCATCAGGCCGCAGGTCGGTCACTTGCACTGGATGGATTTCACCAAATCGGCTGATCTGATAAAAATCGGGGAGCAGGCCGCCCGCGAATCTCTTGAAATAATTAACGACGCTCTTCCTCTTTACCGGCGCATAATCTACCTTGGACGACGTTTTATCAAAAAATAGAAAGTTAATTTCATTGAAAGTTTGTGCTGAGGAACATTCATTACGAATAAATATCGCGCATTAAATGCTTGTTTTTAAAATGGATTTGTGAATAAATATACAAAGTAGAAGATAATTTTTTACACAAAACGTATATATTTATGAAAGTCAAAACCCAGGAGATTTTTAATTTTTATTCGCATCTTGCAGGGATGATTGCTGCCGTTATCGGTACTGTTTTTCTGGCAAAAGTGGCCTCTCATTCGGCATCCGGCCTTGTTACAGCGCTTATTTATGGATTTTCTATTGTTTTTCTTTTTTCAGCAAGCTCTCTCTACCATGCCTTCAAAAAGGAAGAAAATGAGATCTCCTTCTGGAGAAGAATGGATAAATTGGCAATCTTTTTTATGATTGCGGGAACATTCACGCCGGTTTGTTATTTTTATCTGGAGGGGGCGTATAAATGGTCAATGATTGTCTTCCAGTGGAGTCTTGTGGGTGCCGGTTTGATTTTTCAGATTTTTTTCCCAAAAGCTCCACGTAAATTATACGCTGCTGTATATATAGCAATGGGCTGGTCGGGGATTTTCGTTATTAAACAGGTTCTCGCCAATATGTCTTTTTCCCAGGGGGTTCTTTTATTTTCCGGCGGTGTCGCTTTTACCGTTGGCGGCATTATTTATGCCATAAAAAAACCAAAAATGTTTCCCGGCATTTTTAGCTTCCATGAGCTTTTTCATATAATGGTACTGCTTGGCGGCGGTCTGCATTATGCCATGATTTATGGAGTTTATGCCAATCTTGGCGCCTGAAAAGTGAAAACAGCAGCTTCTAGTTCTTTTTAAATAAACCCCGGTTCAAAAAAATTTTACTGTAAGAAGCAAATAATATGTCC
>AWGX01000997.1 GCA_000495415.1 Smithella sp. ME-1
TAGCCGTAGGCGATAGCCTCAAATTTTCCGGACACACTACTGATTTTATCGATGTAATTCAATCAATGGAAGTGGACAATAAATCGGTGCCTAAAGCGGTTGCGGGCGATTTTATCGGCATTAAGGTTTCTGACCGTGTTCGCCATGGAGATGAGGTGTTTAAAGTAATACCGGATTAATTATCCTATTCCTAAATCAAAGCGCTATTTTTGTT
>AWGX01000998.1 GCA_000495415.1 Smithella sp. ME-1
GCCACACCTGGTCTTTCATGTGATCTGCCAGAAGACGATATTTTTCTTCGCTTTGCTTGAGCAATTCCTCCGCTCTCTTGCGCTCGGTGATGTCATGCGCAACAACATCGGCGGCAACCACATGACCCTCTGCATCGTAAATATTTTTAATGTGTAGTTGAAAACACCATTGCTTACCTTTTCTATCAAATGCTTCAAATTCTACTATCTCCGGAACTTTTATACC
>AWGX01000999.1 GCA_000495415.1 Smithella sp. ME-1
GCTCTCGGGAATAGCGGCGGCCCCTCCCGCCACCATCAAAACCACCATGGTTTCTCCGATCGCCCGCGCCATGCCCAGCATTACCGCCGTCGTTATTCCGGAAAGCGCTGCCGGCACGATGACTTTGGCAATGGTTTCAAACCGGGTTGCGCCCAGGGCGTAGGATGCTTCCTTGAACTCCTGGGGCACGGCATAAAGAGCATCCTCGGAAATACTGGATATTGTCGGCACAGCCATCAGCGCCAGAATCATCGAGGCGTTAACAATATTAAGTCCTGTCGGAAGATCAAAAGTGTTTTGCAACCAAGGCGCGACCACAACCATGCCGAAGAATCCCAACACAACCGAAGGCAAACCGGCCAGCATTTCTATGATTGATTTCAGAATTTCCTTTATCGCCCTTGGCGCGATCTCGGAAATATAAATGGCCGTCAGGACACCCAGGGGCACCGCCAGCAAAGTGGCAAAAATGGTCACGATAAACGAACCGACAATCAGCGGAAAAATGCCGAAAAGAGGGGGATCGTACGTGGGATACCACTCCATGCCGAATAAAAAATTCTTCAGAGACACGACTTTGAATATGGGGACGCCTTCTCTGAAGAGAGAAAAAACAATCATGCCAAGCACGATGATAGATACAAGGGCAAAACTGAAAAAAATATATTTTATGATTATTTCTTTTATATGACGAGTCATCT
>AWGX01001000.1 GCA_000495415.1 Smithella sp. ME-1
TCTCGCTTCGTTTCGAAATGACATTTCCTCAATGAAGTTAAGCACATAATCTCATGGGATCGAAGAATTGTCTAAATCATAGAATGATTCGATATATCTTAAATTTTCCAATTCTTCCTGTGCCTTCTGCGGATTTTGTATCTTATAGAGATCAATCAGTTTTCTCCTCGGCAATATCTGGCCGGAGTTGATGGAAAGGGACTTTTCATAGGCAGAAATCGCGGCATTATAGTCGTTTCTGCCAGTAAAAAAATTGCCCATTATTTGATATTTCATAGCGGCGGCAAAGGAATCATCTTCTATCTTTTCCAGATAGGCATCCCCCTCCTGAATAAAACCTCTGCGGTAGTACTGGTGGGCCAGCGACAAATTGGCAAAAGCGGAAAAAGGCTTATTCATCGCGGAAGACTTTTTCCAATATAATATTGCCTCGTTATTGTATCCTTTTGAGGATAGTATAATAGCATGCGTGTTATAATATGCCGTCATATCATCTGTTGCTCTGACGGGAAGAAACGCAACTATCAGGAAAATGCCGCAAAACGCGGCGTGCCTGCTCAACAAGTTATACAATTTCTGACTATAGTCGGAGTAAAGTTGCATAATTCCCGATGCCGCAAAGGGAATCATCAACGCCATCATCGGCAGGCGGTAACGGCCATTGGTAAAAAATATGATAAGAGTCGCTCCATAAACGAATAAAACCGTAATCAGCGCCTTTGTTTTTCTGTTTCTCCAGCCTGTTAACATACCTAACATAGCCAAAGGGAAAATAATCCAGAAACCCGGAAACGGTATTTTGAAAAATTTAGCAAAGTCACTTAAAAATTCTATATCGTAATGGTCACATGCCTCAAAACTGTTAACGAGGACGAGTATTTTCTGACCGATCTTTTCAACAAACACCGCCGGACTGGAAACGGCCTGTTTTATCGTTTCCTTTGTCCAGTAATCCGATGCTTCCTGAGACGTCATCTTTTTTCCTGCCCCGCGACTGGCTTCAATCGTAAACTGAATACCCTGTTCAAACGGCGATGAGGAAGCAAAAGGAACAGGACGATAATAGGGATCGGGATTGTTAATGTTATTGCCCAGGTAAAGATTAAAACCGGATTGAGTTGTTGTCAGTGCCGGTTTTCCGGCAACAACGTAATTTCTAATTACGAAAGGTGACACGGCAATAGATAGACCGATGAAATAGACGGCTGCATGTCCGGAAAGATATCTCCATGATAGTTTATCCCTGTAGCCATACCACATAACAAGAAGTATGATGACGGGAGCAAGCACAATTGCGTTAGGCCTTACATTCAGAAGCATGCCGGCAGCCAGACCGAGTAACCCGATATTGATAATTATACTTCCGCTTTTATCTTTTTGAATGGAATCCTCCCGGTTGATAACTTTTATGATCAGGTAAGACATCCAGGCGAATAATAACAACGCCAGAGATTCTTTAAGCGGAACAATGCTGTAAAAGATGAAAGGTTTATAGAAACAGGCAATGATACACGCCAGAATGGCCACTCTTCTTCCGGCCAGTTCCTTACCTGTAAGATACACAACAAAGCAGGTAAGAGTTCCAAAAACGATGTTCAGTATCCGGATATAAAACACATCCGGCGAAAATATCCGGTAAACCGCAGCCATGATATAAGCCGGCAGAGGAGCAAACTCATACACGGATTTCGATTGAAAGGTGCCTTCGGCGATCGCTTTTGCCCAATTATGATATATCCGCTCATCCCAGAGAAGAAAATCGGTATAAATTGTCGTGTCCAGATTCATCAGGGCAAAAATTCGGATTACGAGCCCGACGGATATAATTATGAATAAGAAAAATACGGAATTTATAAAATTATTATTATTAAGAATATTATTTTCGGTTGAAATCTTACTGCTATTGCTTATCTTTTTATTTTTTTTTACCTTTGCCATGGATCCGCTTTCCAATTCTTGAGATGCTGTAAATTAATCACGTGATGCAATATGCGCAAATGAATATAGAAAAAGCTGTTTTTGTTTGTCAACGGATATTTTATGTCAAGTAACCAAGAATGCCTTGACATACAAAATTGGACTTTCTATAGTTCATAAAAAATTCCCAACTGAGCACACGCTGTACCCTGGCAATAAAATTAGAGGAATTGAACTAATGAGAAAAAACAAACTAATTTTTTACTTATGTTTGTTGGCATTTATTTTGTTTGGAGCTATTTCGGCTCAGGCAAAAGTTTTAGATGTGTCAATGAAGAGCGCGCAGAGTCCTGCTTTGCGTATTGACGTGACTCAAAACCAGCCTCATACAATTGTACTAGCCCGAAATTATCTCTCTTCTACAATACAAAACCAGCCGAAGACCGGGACAGAAATTAAAAAAATATCACCACGGAAAATAGAGGAAGCACTCTATCTGGCGGGAGAATATTTCAAAAATTCCGTAAAGGAAGACGGCTCTTTTGTTTATGAATATCATCCGCCGACCGATGAAGAAAGTCCGCAATATAATATGTTGCGCCATGCCGGGACAATTTATGCCATGGTGGAACTTTATGAGTTTACAAAGGATAAAATTTTGCTGGAAAGAATTCAAAAAGCAATAACTTTTTTACTCGGCAAAGCCAGAAATATTCAGATCAATAATCATGAAGCATTAGTTGTGCTTGATTATGACAGTATAAAGTTGGGAGGTAATGCTCTGGCAATACTGGCATTGGCCAAATATATGGATACGGTCAAGACACGTGAATATCTGGAAATTGCAAAAAAAATGGCGCACTGGATTCATTCTACTCAATCCCCCGACGGGCGCTTCCTTATTCATAAACAGGATTTTACAACGAAAGTAATTTCGGATTTTGTTTCCGGATTTTATCCGGGAGAAGCTATATACGCGCTGACACTTCTTTACAAAATTGATAGAAACAAGGAGTGGCTGGATACTGCCGAAAAGGCTGCACATTATCTTATTTTAGTGAGAGACGGAGGAAAATCGTCCACGCAATTAAACCATGATCACTGGCTTCTTTACGGTCTTAATGAATTGTACCGCCTGAGTCCGGAAAAATTATACTATGAGCACGCGCTTAAAATTACGGATGTTATATTAAATGCTCAACGCAAAGACCCTTCCGACGATGAGGCAGGAAGTTTTGACAAACCCGCCTATTCTACAGGGTCAGCCACCCGTATAGAAGGGTTGTCCGCCGTATATAAACTTGTCAGAGATTTTGGAACAAAGAGAGAACTGGAACCCATTTTCAACGGAATTTGTCTGGGAACTCAATTTCTATTAAAAAATCAGATAACCAGAGAATTGGCTAAAAAGAAAAATTGGCCGTCAAAAGCTGTGGGAGGATTTCAGGAAAATACGGACATTCCCAACATCCGGATTGATTGTGTCCAGCATAATGTGTCGGCTCTGCTGGGAGCGTATCGTATGCTGAAAGAAAAACATTAAACGCAGCTATTAATTGTCTCATAATAGTCTTTACATTGGTCATTCCGGCGG
>AWGX01001001.1 GCA_000495415.1 Smithella sp. ME-1
CCCCCCGGCTCGCAGTTAAAGCCCTAATTGAAAATTGCTGTATCAGCAGACTATGGCCTGCGCCGCCTTTGAACCTTGGCCAGTCTTCGCTGTGCTTCAATTTTCTTTCTCTTTTGCTTTACCGAAGGCTTTTCATAAGCACGGCGGACTTTCAATTCTTTAAATAAGCCGCTTTTCGAAAGCTTGTTTTTCAACAATTTCAGAGCCTTTTCTACATCATTGTCAATTACTCTTACTTCCAAGTTCATTCCTCCTGATTTTGTTATTTTACTGAAAATATTTAACAAATAACTTTATGGGTCTCATTTCCAATCCCGATACATCGGGATTAATTCCACTTACGCTTCGAACTT
>AWGX01001002.1 GCA_000495415.1 Smithella sp. ME-1
TCCATTCGCCAGCCAGCGGCACTTTGCGGCATCGTCGGCATGAAACCCACCTACGGCCGCGTATCACGCTTCGGTCTGATCGCCTTCGCGTCTTCGCTGGATCAGATCGGACCATTCACGAAGGATGTGGAAGACTGCGCCATTATGATGAATGTGCTGGCCGGTTACGATCCGAGAGAATCAACGTCTGTAAAAGAAGATGTTCCCGATTACCGCCAGTTTGTAGGACGCGATATCAAAGGCTGGAAAATAGGCATTCCCAAGGAATATTTTATTGAAGGAATTGACGCGGAAGTAAACACCGCCTTAAAAAAAGCTATCTCCGTAATAGAACAAAACGGTGGGCAGTGCGTGGAAATTTCCCTGCCGCATACGCAATATTGTGTGGCTGTCTATTATATTATCGCCCCGGCGGAAGCCAGCTCCAATCTGGCGCGTTATGATGGAGTTAAATACGGCTTTCGGGCCGCTGATGTTCGCGAGCTTCTGGAAATGTACAAAACAACCAGGCAGCAGGGATTCGGCGCTGAAGTAAAAAGAAGAATCATGATCGGCACCTATGCCCTATCCGCCGGTTATTACGAAGCCTACTATAAAAAAGCTTCGCAGGTGCGGGCTTTAATCAAGCGGGATTTTGATGAGGCTTTTAAAACTTGCGATGTCATCCTGACACCGACAACACCGACACCCGCTTTTAAAATCGGCGAAAAAACGGATGATCCATTACAAATGTATCTGTCTGATGTTTTCACCATATCAACAAATCTGGCGGGGATACCCGGCATTTCCGTTCCCTGCGGATTTACATCAGGCGGATTACCGATTGGAGTGCAGTTCCTGGCCGGTCATTTCGAGGAAGGAAAATTAATACAAATTGCTTCCGCTTATGAGAAAAACGCCAAGATTGAAAAGAGGAGGCCTACGCTCTAATGGACAATTTCTGTTATTCCGGTCCCGCATATGCGGGATTTCACTCCGGCCCTAAGCCCGGGGAATGCCGGGGGAATCCAGAGAGAAGCCTGGACCTAAGAAAGGATAAATTAGTATACTGTCCCCGGAATTCGCAAACCTGAGAGAAAAAGGGTATAAGATTCATTTATTTTTTCTTTGGATGCCAAATGTAGACCTGGCAATAAAACGAATTGAAATGCGTGTTAAAGCTGGCGGTCATAACGTCCCAACAGTTGATGTTAAAAGACGGTTTTATCGCGGGATCTATAACTTGTTTAATTTATACAGGCCACTTCTTGATTTTTGGATGCTGTTTGATAATTCAAGCACAATGCCGCAGGAGCTGGCCTTTGAAAAAGATGGAACACTCACAGTAATCAATGTTCCATTGTTTGAAATTATTGAAAGGAGTAGCAGGCTATGTCCGCAGGGAAAAAAATGATTGATAAAAATATTAAAAAACTTCCGATTGAACGAAAAGCCGAAATCGCATTGAAAAAAGCAGTCGCACAAGCTATTGCCGAGCATAAAAGACAAGGGCATTCAATAGCAGTATGGGACAAAGGAAAGGTGAATATAATTCCACCTGAAAAAATTACCATAGCAACAACAATCGAGAGGAAAAGAAATTAGCGAAGGGCGAAGGGGTCAAGTCGCCTCATGGCTCATCGGAATAAAATGGATTCCCGCCTGCGCGGGAATGAC
>AWGX01001003.1 GCA_000495415.1 Smithella sp. ME-1
ATATTTAATTGCCGGAGCAATAATCTTCTTCTTTTCCCTTTTCACAATTCACTCTTCACTCTTCACTTAATTACTTAAATCTTAAAACTTTTATATTAGTGCCAGGCTGTCAGCTACAGCCATTCCCGCGCGCGTCGGACGCAAAAAGCCATCATTTAATTCTATAAGTTTATTCTTAATTAGCGCATCAATAATTGTTTTTTTATCTTTTAGTAAATCAACGCCATATCTGGTTTTATAGCGTTTCAAATCAATGCCGGCTTTGGTGCGCAAGCCAAGAAATAGTGCTTCCAGTTGCAGTTGTTCTGACGAGAGATTTTCTGAGTCTTCTACCGGCATTTTCGCGCAGGCAATATCTTTTAGGTAGGTATTAACTGTAGCTTTATTCCACCAGCGTTTGTCGTCCAGAAAAGAATTCGCAGACGGTCCCAAGCCCAGATACGGCACATGCCGCCAGTATTTCTGGTTGTGCAGGGATTTATATTTGTCTTTGCGGGCAAAATTGGAAACTTCGTAATGAGTATAACCGGCATTTCCCAACTCTTCGGCGGCGGTTAAAAATAATTTCAGTTCAGTATTTTCATCGGGAAGGTGCCATTCATTCAAAGAATATTTTTTATACAAAGGAGTCTTGTCGCTAAGAGATAGCTGATAGCAGGAAAGATGCTCAAGCTTGAAAGAAACGGCTTTCTGTAAAGTATTTATCCACGATTTAATGCCCAGGCCGTGAACTCCGTAAATTAAATCAATCCCCAGATTATTAAAACCTGCCTGCCGTGCTGCTTCTATCGAGGCAATGGCTTCTTTGCCTGAATGTCTGCGTCCCAGCAATTTTAAAATCTTGTCATCAAAAGATTGAACGCCGATGTTCAAGCGATTAATTCCCGATTTGAGCAACTCCTGGAAATATTCAAGCGACACATCTCCGGGATTGGCCTCCAGTGTAATTTCAGCGTTTTTGTCAATTTCATAATATTTATTTATTGTCGTAAAAATGTCAGCGAGTTGCTTGAGAGTCAGAAGGGAAGGGGTGCCGCCGCCGATATAGATGGTATCAAATGATGAGAAGACATTTCGATAATACTTTATTTCTTTTTTTAACGCCGCAATGTATTTGGGAATAAGATTAACGGATTTAATAGAATAAAAACTGCAATAGCCGCATTTGCTGAGGCAAAAAGGAATGTGAATGTAAAGCCCGGCTTGAGATGCTATGTCGTAATTAACTTTCATGAGTCATATGCTCTTGCGTGTACCTTTCCGGTAAGGTGGAGGAGATAGGAAATCAGAGGGTTAGAAGATTAGATGTTTGGAAGTTTGGATATCCACCTCCGTTCCGATTGCATCGGGACACCTCCGC
>AWGX01001004.1 GCA_000495415.1 Smithella sp. ME-1
GTCTAAATTCAACTCTTTCCTTCGTCTATTTTTTTCTAAATATCCGAAGTTGGCGTGAAGCTACGGCAATAGCTGACAATAGTCAAGCTTTATTTTAGCAAATAACGGTTTGCAGGGAGAATATCGACCGGAGATATTCCACTTTCTCATATAAAGCGGCACGTTATCGTGTTTATGCCTTTTAAAATATATTTTTCATATTGCAAGACAAAAATGGTTTTTTATCAATTCAACGGGGAAATATTATTTGGCGGGATTAATCAAACTGCAAGCCGTAAGAAACGATTCAACTTCTTTAAAAACATCGCCGGCGATATTGCCGCGAACAATTCCATGCATATTGTAATCAATCCAGGCAAAACATTTTTTATCCGTGCCAAGAAGATTAAATATCGCGGGACCGCTTTGTGGCGAGACTTTTGGATCATTTTTTGCCTGAATTACCAGTGCCGGAATCTCAATATCGGGAAGCGACTTACGGACTTTTTTCATCAGCTTCTTTACCTGCACAAAGGCGCTGACCGGGCAGAGAAGATAGTTTATGTGAGGATTATCCGCATCGTTTTCCATAAAATCCATGGCGAGATTATTCATGCCCAACGAATTGCAGAGACGGTTAAATGAATTCAAAATTTCGGCAAATTTTGATGAAAATTTTTTAAACTTGAGAGGCGCGCTGACAGCAATCACAGCTTTAAAATCATAGGGTTTCATGATGACGGATTGCAGAGCAAGACCTGCTCCGGTGGAAAAACCGGCTATCAGAATATTTTTACAGCATTTTTTCAGAATAGCGTGACCACGGTCAACCGAATTAAGCCAGTCATGATAATTGCGTTTTGAGAGATCCATGGAAGATGTCCCATGACCCGAAAGTCTTGGAACATATACAGTCAGACCTTTTCCGTGCAGAAACTGCGCCCACTCCCTTACTTCCTCCGGCGCGGCCATCAGCCCGTGAATAAGGAGCACACCAATATCAGACCCGGGAGAGTGTAATAGAAACGGCATCCCTATATTCTGTGGTTTGCTCTCCCCCGCGGAATAGTTCTCTTTATACTCTCTTATAAATAACTCAGACTCGGCCGTCAAAAGCATATCCATCGCTTTGCCGGTTTTTGCGGAATTAAGTATAGCGTCCATTATTTATACGCCAAGTTGGGAATAAACTCCGTAAATCATGGCATAATGGAGCACTCCGCCAATCAGAACCATGATATGAAAGAGCTCATGGAAACTGAAAATACCAGGAACCATTTTTGGTTTTTTGATGGCGTAAATAATACCCCCTATTGTAAAAGCGGCAGCACCGGAAAGCATTAGGACACTTTGAGAGATGGACATATTGGCAAGCATCTGTTTGATGGTGAAAATCCCTGACCAGCCCATGAATAGATATATAAGCGCATATAATTTTCTGGGAGCCCTCGGGAAAAAAATCTGGGAAATCACTCCGACACCTACGAGACTCCACTGAAAAGCAATCATTGACCATTTGTATGGGCCGTCCAGGCAAAAATAACATACCGGAGTAAACGTTCCCGCAATCATGAAAAATATTGCCAGGCGATCCATTCTTCTCCAGAACGACAGCTCGTTTTCTTTCTTTTTGAAGGCATGATACAGAGAACTTGCTGAAAAAAGGAAAACAACGGAAATTCCATAAATAAGAGCAGTCACCAGACCGGAAGCCGAGTAGTCTGCAACCATTACTAAAAACACAGTACCAACTAACGCCGCAATGGCGCCAGCCAGATGAGAATAGAAGTTAAAAGATTCCTGTTTTCTTATAGGCATGATTATTCCTTTTTATCTTTAATTGTTATTTGCCATCGAGGGGATTATTATGGATGCAATAGAAGGAATGCCATAACTTTGCCCAACCAGGTAGTTTCTAGCACATTTTAACTCAGAATTCTTTATTTTTTTTATGTCAATGATACTATACCTTTGGCACTTGTCCGAGCCCATTTCACAATCTCCTTTTCATCACCCGCAAGCACCAAGGCAGTTCTTTTTTACTTTGACGTTGGGATTAATTTGTTATAAAAATCTTCATACAGGAGGGCGTTTATGATTGTTACTGTTGTAAGTGTTGTCGTTAAACCGGAAAATATTAATCAGTTTATCGAAGCAACGATAGAGAATCATCAAAATTCAATCAAAGAAAAAGGAAATCTCCGGTTTGACTTTCTGCAGCATAGAAATGATCCATCGACTTTCACTTTGTATGAAGCCTATGAATCCGATGAGGCGGCTGCCGCGCATAAAACAACCGCTCATTATTTGAAATGGCGTACGACCGTTGAACCATGGATGGCCAAACCGCGCGAAGGGATTGCTCATAATGTTCTTGCTCCTCTGGATAAATCTTTATGGAATCGATAAGCGATTTTAATATAAAGGGTCTACCTAAAATTATTTTTGGCGAAGGCAAATTTTCTTCACTCCCTGCAATCATCTCCTCATATGGTAGTAACGCTTTGATTTTTATCGGTGGTAAATCGTTAAAAAAAGCCGGACGACTGAATGAGTTTGTCCGGCAGTTACATCAGGCTCAGATTAAATATAAAGGCGTATCCGTTTGGAACGAACCGGCGACAGAAGTAATTGATAGTATTGTTTCCCAAATTCGCAAGACGCCGGTCGATGTTGTTGTCGCCATCGGTGGCGGCAGTGTCATCGATTTCGGCAAGGCTGTTTCGGCCATGCTCGCTGCTGATGGCTCTGTGAAAGACTATCTGGAAGGTGTAGGAACAAAAAAACCAAACGGTGCAAAAATTCCGTTTATTGCTGTTCCGACAACTGCCGGTACGGGATGTGAAGCGACAAAAAACGCGGTAATTTGCGACCGAAAGGAAGGCTATAAAAAATCTTTGCGGCATGACGCTTACATGCCCGATGTAGCGCTGGTCGATCCGGCATTGACACTAACTTTACCTACGTATATTACAACCGCTTCCGGACTGGATGCCGTTTCGCAATTAGTTGAAGCTTACACCTCAACAAAAGCAGACGTCTCTCTCGATTCGCTGGTTTTAAAGGCGCTGTCTTACGCCTCAGAGAGTCTGCTGCCGCTGGCGCTTGGTAAAAGCAATGATATTTCTTTGCGTGAAAAAATGTCTTATGCGGCGCTGGTTTCCGGAATCGCGCTGAACCGCTCGGGCCTGGGCGCAGTGCACGGCATAGCCGGACCGTTGGGCGGACTCTTCCCTGTACCGCACGGCATAGCCTGCGGAAAGCTACTTTTTCCGGTAATGACTTTTGTGATAAAAAAAATTGGTGATGAAAAGAATATTGCCGCACAAAAGCGCTTTGCCGATATCGGAAGAATATTCACCGGTGAAGCCGGTGGTGACGATATCTTTTATTGTAAACAATTCCTTAGCACTTTGGACAAATGGACACGAACGCTGAAACTCCCGCAGCTCTCCCGTTTTGGCATGACAGCTCTTCACATGGAGAAAACGATCGCGATATCAGATAGCAAAAATAGCCCGGCTCTTCTTTCCAAAGAGAATATAAAAGTTATTCTGGAAGTTATACGCTGACCGATACCGTTTGTTTCCCCCTTTCACAAGAAATTGTGTCGTAATACTTTTTCATGTCATTTCGACCGAAGGGAGAA
>AWGX01001005.1 GCA_000495415.1 Smithella sp. ME-1
TTCCTACGGTAATATCCGTGTCCTTGATAAATTTCTGTTCGAGCAGACATACTTCTTCGTAATATTTTTTAAGCTTCCCTTCAATTATCTTATCCCAGATTTTCTCCGGTTTCTTTTCCTCGCGCAATTGGCTGCGGTAAATTTCCTTTTCTCTTTCTATGACATCAGCAGGGATTTCCTCCGAACGGACATAAAACGGATTTGATGCCGCGATATGCATGGCAACATCTTTGGCCATTTTTTGGAAATCATCCGTCTTTGCCACAAAATCAGTTTCACAATTTATCTCCACCATAACCCCGATTCTGCCGCCCATATGAATATAAGAGGCTATCGTACCATCTTTAG
>AWGX01001006.1 GCA_000495415.1 Smithella sp. ME-1
ATAGCGCTTTGATTTAGAATTGGTTTACACTAGCCAAAGTGATTATAGTATGTCAATAAAAAATTAACGCCCTCTCTCATACGTGGCAACAAAATTTTCAATATTCGACCAGATCATCATTTCCGCCTCATCAATTTCCTCAGTATTTTTAAATGACGAAGACAGGCTCAAAAAAATGGCATTCAGCGGCGATACTTCCCGGCCAAACCTGGCGTAGTCAATATAACTGATCATGTATTGAGAACCGTCAAAATAATATTTACCTAATCGGTTTGTTTCCAGCGAACGAAACGGCCAGGTAATTTTCCAGTTAAAATATTCCAATACAATATTTTTCAAAGACACATTATCGAATGCTTCCGGTTTAAGTTCACCGCCGATCCTATCGGCAATTAAACGGAAATACTGGATAACCAGATCAATATCCGTCAAAACGAGGCCGTATAAGTACCAATCATCGAATATTTTTATCAGAATTTCACATTGAGACTGCGGAATAAAATGATGGCTGGGACAAAAATGACCGGCACAAAGTTCCTGCCCGTAAAATGAGACATCGCGCATATCACATCCTTGATTTTGTTCGGGGTGTAAAAGGCAACCCACCTTCTTTTCCTCGTTGTCCAGAAAACCAAGGTATTCGCAACAATAAATTACTTCATACCTTTTATTAAAATCTTCGGCAGCCAGCGTTTCTTTAGCGTATAACGCAACATCGTCCGGTTTTTTTACCAGTTCGTGAAAACGTTTGGTACGCAAGCGCAACCGCTGTTCTAGCGATGATCGGGAACTGTCCACATAATTGTACAGGCCGCAGCAAGCGCCACATGATTTGCCTTTATCCGGTTGACAAAGGACGATAAATTTTGAATCGGACATTTTTATTACCCGGTATTATTTGAAAGAGTTAAAGCCGATTTACTCAAAAACAATGGTTTTTGATCCATAAACGAGAATTCTATGTTCCAGATGCAGGCGCAGAGCCCTCGCCAGCACAATTCTTTCAAGATCTTTGCTTTTTGTCTGAATATCGGCAATAGCGTCACGGTGACTAATTTTGATAACATCCTGCGCTATAATCGGCCCTTCATCCAGTTGCTCTGTCACGTAATGGCCGGTCGCGCCGATAATTTTCACGCCGCGGTCATAGGCCTGCTGATAGGGATTTCCACCGGCAAATGCCGGTAAAAAGGAATGATGGATATTGATTATTTTATTAGGATAATGCTCAAGAAATCTTTCACTCAGAACCTGCATGTAACGCGCCAGAACAACCAGATCAATATTCATCTCCCGCAGGAGTTTCAATTCATTGGACTCATACTGTTTTTTATTTTCCGGTGTGATGGGAAAGTGGAAAAATTTAAGACCAAATTGCTCCACTAAATCGCGGGCATCAGTATGGTTACTTATTACCACTTCAATTTTCGCCGCTAATTCTCCCATATGACGGCGTAGAATAAGATCGTGCAGACAATGCAGATGACGGGAAACAAAAATCGCCATCCGCGGTGTGTAATCCGTAAAATGCAAATCCCATTTCATTTTAAATTGTTTAGCCAAAGGCATGAAAGAAGCGGCAATTTCTTCACGCTTCAGAGCAAAACCATCGAGTTCCCATTCAATCCGCATAAAGAAAAGTTTGTCTGTTTTGGATGTATGCTGATCGGCATGGATAATATTGCCGTTGTGACGAAAAATAAAATCGGATATTTTGGCAACAATTCCCCTCTTATCGGCACAGGACAAAAGCAAAATGGCATTGACATCACTCATAAAACGGCTTTACCTTAGTTGTTTTTTTACTTGTAGTACGGTATTAAAACATTATTACTGAATTTCCGCATATATTGTTGTTAATTCGCAGTAACAACATTTCACCCTCCCTTGTATGTTCAACC
>AWGX01001007.1 GCA_000495415.1 Smithella sp. ME-1
TTAATTGTTTTGCACTTTATTAAGTGACAACCTAATGTGCAAATTTTTATTGATATAAATTTAACATAAGACGACAAAAAAGTCAAGGTGATTTAAGCTTTTGTAATTTGTAGCAATATGTCCGGTTAAGAAGGGTTCTTATTTATGAATTTGTCTGCGCAAACTTCAGCGTGCTAATGTTGTAGGGACTGCTCGGGGAGCAGTCCCTA
>AWGX01001008.1 GCA_000495415.1 Smithella sp. ME-1
GTAATGAACATATGCCAAAATAAGATAAATCAGTTTTTCCAAGAGTGCGGTTGAAGTGTGCCCATTGATAATTGCCGACTGAGCATTTTCCATGAAAGAATTTAAAGCTGAATCTTTGAGAATGAGGTGAAATATTTGTTTCATTTCGTAAGAAAGAAAGCTATCTTCCTTGTCCATATTTGAGAGATCTTTATTAAGCAAATTAAAAGATTCTTTGATATGTTTTTGACGCAGTTCCGTGCGATAGTATTTTTCCGCGGCCTGGTTGAAAGTATCGGGATTAACGGAGATTGGCGAACTGGCATTGATTTGTCCGAGTATTACGCTGGTAAGTTTTCCGGATGCGGCAAATTTATCCGGTTCATTAATGCGGCGTTCCAAATCTGAAACAGTTTCTTCTAATCCAAGCATTTCAATTAAATCTGCCGCGTCAGTTCGAATAATTTCCAGCAGGGCATTTCTGTATTCGATGTTATAGACCCTGGTATATCCGGAGTATCGCCGGCTTGAACGC
>AWGX01001009.1 GCA_000495415.1 Smithella sp. ME-1
GGACATATTATTTGCTTCTTACACATGCAAAAAATATCAGCGATATTTTTTGTTCTGAACGCAATAAGCTAAAATTGGAGAGAATCGGATTGAAATAAAGAGTTATCCAGTAACTGCACGGTTACCTCTGAGCCCTTCTTAATTCTGGTTTCTTTTTCTCCCATGACAATAAGACCGTTGGCGGTGACCATCGATTTAAGAATACCGGAACCCTGATCGCCGGTTGTGGCGACAATGTATTTATCTTTTTCCTTCTTAACTGTGGCGCGTATAAAATGCCTGAAGCCCGCCTGTTTTTGGAAGTCTTCTGTACAAATCGCTTTTATAGTCTGTCTAAAAATATTTTTATACCCCTGCATTTTTAAAAGAGAAGGGCGTACAAACTGTTCGAAAGAAACCATTGCGGATACAGGATTACCCGGCAGACCGAATAGCGGAACGCCTTCAATAGCTCCGAACGCAAGCGGTTTGCCCGGCCGCATGGCTACCTGCCAGAAGTGCATGGCATTGCCGATTTCTCCCATGACGTTTTTAACAAAATCGAAATCGCCGACGGAAACACCCCCTGAAGAAATGATGACGTCGGAATGCAGGGCGGTCTTGAATTTTTCCTGCAGGTCGGTTTTTTTATCTTTGGAAATTCCCAGCATTACCGGAATAGCTCCGCATTCCAGTACCTGCGCTGCCAGTGAATAACTGTTGCTGTTGACTATTTTACCCGGAGGAGGATCTGTTTCGATATCCACAAGTTCATCACCGGTGGACATAATCGCCACGCTCGGTTTCTGATAAACACTGACAAAAGCCTTGCCTAAAGCGGCAAGCATTCCGATATCAGCGGGACGTAAAACATTTCCTTTTTTAATAACGAGCTCACCTTTATGTACATCTTCCCCGGCAAAACGGATATTGTCTCCTTTTTTTGCCGAAGTGTAGATGATAACAGTTTTGCTTTCTTTAAGTGTATCTTCCTGGCGAACAACCGCATCAGCGCCTTCAGGGATTACCGCACCGGTCATGATGCGGGCTGCTTCGCCTTTATTTATTTTTTTTTTGGCGACTTTACCCGCAGGTATGTCTTCGATTATTTTTAACTTAGCAGATTTATTTTTTGTTGCGCCTTTGGTATCGGTATAGCGCACTGCATAGCCGTCCATCGCTGAATTATTAGCGGAAGGTATATTACGCGGCGCAAAAATGTCTGAGCCGATGACCCGTCCGCGCCCATCCAAAATGTTTATTTTCTCCAAACCCAGCGGTTTGAAGTTAGTAAGAATTGTCTTTAAGGCTTCTTCCACAGAAATCATGTCTAATCTCCAACAAATTTATATAAACAGTTTATCAAAGACCGGGCAGTTGTCAACAGGTATTGGAAAATCAGTTATAAATGTAATTTCTAAGAAAAAATATTTTAATTGAATTATCCGGAAAAGAAGATTAGAAAAATACCTAAACGTACCCATTCTGGATTGAAGTTCTATTTCTGATCCAGAATGGGTTTTGGTGTTGATTGAATTTTAACAAAGAATGTTTGGGATTACATCAGTGCGGAAAATTATCACAAAACAAAATAAGGAAGACATCGGACCTTTACGTAATCTGCTACAGCAGACTGAACAGGGATTAACAAAGATTGATATAAGCGGACTAAAAGGTGCTGCTCGTCCTTTTCTGGTATCGCTTCTTTTTAATCGTTTGGATAAGTCTCTGTTTGTTGTTTGTCCGGAAGAGAAAGAAGCCGCGGTGTTTGCGCGGGATTTAGCATTATTTCTGGAAGGAGAGGTTGTATTTTATTATCCGCCGCTCGATTTTCTGACAGTTGACATGTTTGCTCTCCAAAAAGAAGAAGAATTGACTCGTCTGGAAGCACTTGCCGGTCTGCAAATAAAAACAAAAATAGTTGTGGTTACTTCTGTGGCCGCCTTAATGCAGAAAGTAATGCCCTTTGCCCAATTTAATCAATATCTGCAAATAATTTCCGCTGGCGATATAATTATCAGAGACGAATTCTGCTCGCATCTGTTGTCCGGTAATTACAAAAGAGTGAGTCTGGTGGAGGAAAAAGGAGAGTTCAGTATCCGGGGAAACATTATTGACATTTTCCCTCCTGCTGAAAAAAATCCTCTAAGACTGGAAATGCTGGGTGACGAGATCGAATCTATCAGAAATTTCAACCCTTCCTCTCAGCGCTCTACGGGGCAGATATCTGCCTTTGTCGTGTCGCCGGCAGGTGAGGTATTGGTCAACCCGCAGTCGCTGGAGTTGGCTGTTCGCAATATCCGGCGGCGCGCCGCCGACCTTTCCCTTTCACGTGAGATTCGTAACAGTCTGGTAGATACGCTACAGAACAATCTGGCCATTTCCATCAACCCGATATTTCTACCGCTGTTTTATGAAGCATATGACGATAACGGATTTTCACATGATAAACTATCCAGCCTTTTTGATTATTTACCGAAAAATACTTTAATGATTTTGGATAATCCGCTGGCCATAAATCAGTCTATTCAGAACGCGGAACTGAGTGTCGACAAATTGTTATTCAAGACTAAAAACAGCGGCAAGTTCTATCTGGAAAAGGAAAACGCTTATGTTGATCCGGGCAGTATCTTACTCAATATGGGCAGGGTCGAACATATTTTTCTGGAAGGACTTGATCTGGATCAGGAAAAGGACGTGGCTTCATCTGCTGTTAATTTTGAAACTTATCAGTATCGATGCGAGGGAGAACTGCTTGCCGGGGAGATCAGGGAAGACGCTTTTCTGCGCTGGACAGTAGAAAAGATTAAATCATGGTTATCCAATGGGATGATAATTTTGTTTTTCTGTCCGGATAAGGAAGCTTTGCAGCGGATGAGGCATATGCTTTTATCTTATGACATGCCGGTGCAGACTTTATCTGAACACAAATCGGCTCTGGAGATTATTTCCCGGTGGGAAGGAAACTCTCAATTGATGTTACTGGAGGGAGAAATTTCCACCAGTTTTATTATTCCGGCGATGAATCTGGTTTGTTTGAGCGAGGAAGAAATATTTGTTAAAAAAGCGCCCCGCCGAAGGGTTAGGCCGACACGCGAAGGTTATTTTTTAAAATCGTTCGGAGATTTGAAAGAAGGCGATTTTGTCGTTCATACAGATTTCGGCATTGGCGTTTATCGCGGCTTGAAAAAAATTACGGTGAAAAAAATCGAGAATGATTTTCTGGTTATTGAATATGCAGACGGCGATAAGCTCTACATTCCTGTTAATTCTCTCGAGAGAATTCAACGCTATCTTGGCCCGGAAGGATATGTGCCGAAAATAGACAAAATGGGCGGCACTTCCTGGGAAGCAATTAAAGAAAAAGTTAAAAAATCAGTCAGGGAATACGCCGAAGAACTTGTCGCTATTTATGCCGCCCGCGAAGCGTTGGAAAGAAAATCATTTGCTCCGCCGGACAGAATTTACGAGGAATTCTGCTCTACATTTGAATTTGAAGAAACGCCGGATCAAGTCAAAGCAATTGAAGATGTTCATCTGGACATGGATGACGGCAAACCCATGGATCGTCTTGTTTGCGGCGATGCCGGTTTTGGAAAAACAGAAATTGCGATTCGTTCGGCTTTTCGCGCTGTCATGGACGGTAAGCAGGTTGCAGTTTTAGTGCCCACGACTATTCTGGCGGAACAGCATTATCAGACTTTTTCCCGCCGTTTCAATGATTTTCCCGTTCGCGTGGAAGTATTGAACCGTTTTAAAAGCACTAGCGAACAAAAAAAAATTGTACAAGAGCTACAAAGTCAAAAGGTGGATATTGTCGTTGGGACGCATCGCCTGCTGCAAAAAGACGTGGAGTTTAAAGATTTAGGATTGGTGATAATCGATGAAGAACAGCGTTTTGGCGTTTCACACAAGGAAAAATTAAAAAAGATGCGCACGCTGGTCGATGTACTGACGCTTTCGGCAACGCCGATTCCACGGACGCTTCATTTATCGCTGATCGGTATCAGGGATTTATCCATTATCAACACGCCGCCGGAAGACCGTGTGTCCATAAAAACTTATGTTCTGGAATTCGATGAGGATGCGATTAAAGCGGCCGTCGAAAAAGAGCTGGCACGCGGTGGTCAGGTGTTCTTTGTCCATGACCGGGTGCGGTCGATTTATTCCATCGCACGTCTGGTTCAACGTCTGGTGCCGCTCTCGAGAGTCGGAGTTGTGCATGGTCAGATGAAATCTGCGGAAATTGAAAAGGCAATGGCTAAATTTGTGAGGCAGGAATTCGATGTTCTTGTTTGCACCACTATTATCGGTTCCGGTCTGGATATCCCTACAGCCAATACTATAATTATCAATCGTGCCGAGAAATTCGGATTGGCGCAGCTTTATCAGATTCGTGGCCGCGTGGGACGTTCCAATCGGGAGGCATTTGCTTATCTGTTGCTGCCGAAGGGAGCGCTACTTTCACGCGAAGCAATGAAGAGATTGCAAGTAATAAAGGAATTTTCAGAGCCTGGTTCCGGATTCAGAATAGCATACAATGATTTGGAAATCCGGGGTGGGGGAAATCTGTTGGGTATTTCCCAATCGGGACATATTTCGGCGGTCGGTTATGAGCTTTATACGGAATTGATGGAAAAGACGGTTCGGGAGATCAAAGGAGAAATAATCGTTGAAGAAGAATCGCTGCCTGAAATTCAATTGGGCATTTCAGCGTTTATTCCGGAAGAATATGTGCAGGATGTTCATCAACGGCTGGTTTTATATAAAAGAATATCTTTGGCAGAAAACGAAGAAGACCTCAATCAAATCAGAAATGAATTTCAGGATTGTTATGGTAATTTACCGAAATCAGTGGATAATTTACTTCGGGTAATCGGCATAAGAAATTATCTTAAACCGATCAAAGGTAAAAAAATGGGTTATGACGGGAAATATCTGTATATTTTCTTCCGGGATAACTCTCCGGTCGATCCGGCAAAGATTATTTCTCTTTACCGTAAGAAAATTAAAGACTTACGTTTTACGCCGGATTATAAATTGTTTGTGCCCGTCCCAAACCTTAATGAAACCCAGATATTGGAACAGGCTGATTTATTATTAAAGATGCTTGCTCAATAGCCTCAATCAAGATATAAAGAAATATTATGGTTAACACAAAACCGTACTCTGATGTTTCTTCCTCTGTTAATGAATTCAAAGTGACATTATCGCTTTGTTGCTTTGCTTTTTGCTTAGCTGTTCTTGCGTGCGACAATAAACCTTATATTGCGATAGTCAACGGTTCCAAAATCTACAAGGAAGATTATCGATCGCAACTGGATCGTAAAATACACATGTTGCCCAAAGATTTCTTAAATCAACCTGACTACAGGAAACGCTTTGAAGAAGAAGTTCTGGATGGCATGATCACAGAAAAAATAATGTTTCTGCGCGCGCAGGAACTGAATATTTACGTTACCGATACCGAACTGGAAGAAAAAATTAAAGAATTTAAAAACGATTATGGAAAAGATTTTTTAGATTTGCTGGCGCAGGAAAATGTAAAATATGAGCAGTGGAAAGAAGATTTTAAAAAAGAGATACTTTTACAAAAACTTGTTGCAATAGATGTAAATTCAAAAATCAAAATAACGGATGATGAAGCCGAAAAATATTTTAATGAACACCGCAACAATTATAAAACGGAATCCCGTGTAAGAGTCTCACAGATAGTTGTCCGGGATTTAGCTTTGGCTAAACAAGTGGAGGCACGATTAAATACCGGTGAGGATTTTTCTGCCGTAGCTGCGGAAGTATCTGTCGGACCCGAAGCCAACCGTGGCGGAGATTTGGGGTTTATCACCAGACAAATCATGCCGGAACCTTTAGATAAAACTATTTTCAGCCTGCCCGTTAATCGGATAAGTCCGATTGTTCAGAGTTCTTATGGATTTCATATTTTTAAAGTTCTGGAAGTTCAACCTGCCGGAATTAGAAAATTTAAGGATAGTAAGGAAAAAATTATTTTCGATATCCGGTCGCAAAAAGAAGATGCCGCTTTTGAAAACTGGCTTAAGGCATTAAAAACGAAAGCGGTTATTAAAAAAGAAAATAATATGCTGGGAAAAGAATAAATAAAATTACAAAATGGAGGAAACACCGTGAAATTTTATAGAAAATTATTCTTGATCTTAGGTGGTGTAATGCTTTTATGTACGCCGGTCTATGCTGAGGTTGTAGATAGAATTATTGCCGTAGTTAATGATGAGGTCATAACCCTTTATGAATTTAATGCCGCGTTTGAACCTTATCTGAAAAATATCGAAAACAGTTATAAAGGCAATGATAAGGAAGGAGTCATTAAACAGACGAGGACTGCTTTCTTACATCGACTTATTGATAATATACTAATTGAACAAGAGGCGAAAAAATCAGGTGCCGGAAGTATCGTTAAAGATGAGGAAGTTATGGATGTGATTCGGGACATAATGGCTAAACAAAAGTTGAGCATGCAGGATTTTCTGAAAAATCTTGCAAAAGAAGGAAACTCACTTGAATCCGTTAAGAAAGAAATAAGGATGCAGATGATGCGTGCCCGCTTGTTAAGACGGGAAATCAAATCCAAAGTAATTGTCACTGATGAGGAAATAGGAGAATATTACAACAAAAACCGCCAGGATTATGAAGGTCAGGAAACTGTCAGAATTAAACAGCTTTTGTTGTTGATTCCTTCCAACGCGGATAAAACTGCAATAGATAAAGTGAAAAACGAGGCCATGCAATTACATAAACGTGTTATGGGTGGTGAATCTTTTGATTTGTTAATTATTAAATATTCTCAGGGACCGGCGGCCGCACAGGGCGGTGATGTGGGTTATGTCGGGAAAGGTACGATTATTCCGGAAGTAGAGAAGGTCGCATTTAACATTCCGCTGGGTCAGGTAAGTGAAGTAATCGAATCCAGTGTAGGATTTCATATAATTCAGGTCGTGGATAAAAAAGGAGCCGGATTGAAGCCGATCGTCGCTGTGCGGGAGGAGATAAGAACAAAACTTGAGGATGAGAAATTGGATAAAAAGTATGAAGAATGGATTGCTTCCGTCCGGACTAAATCACACATTGAAGTTAAGATGTAAAAAAAATTATACAATAATAATATGGATGCAATAAGAATCAAAGGTGCGTCCCAGCATAACTTAAAGAATATCAGTTTAGATATACCTCGCGATAAGTTTGTCGTTATTACCGGTGTGAGCGGTTCAGGCAAATCATCACTCGCGTTCGACACAATTTATGCTGAAGGTCAAAGGCGATACGTGGAATCTCTTTCCACTTACGCGCGTCAGTTTATCGGGCAAATGGATAAACCGGATGTGGAATCCATTGAAGGTTTATCGCCGGCTATAGCCATTGAGCAGCGCACAGCCAGCCATAATCCGCGTTCGACGGTAGGTACAGTAACCGAAATCTATGATTACATGCGGTTGCTTTACGCCGGTATAGGTGTTTGTCATTGTTATTGTTGTGGGCGGGAGATTAAATCACAAACAATTGACAGTATTCTGGAGAGTGTTCTTTCTCTTCCGGCTAATACTAATTTCAGCGTTATGGCGCCACTGGTGCGCGGGAAGAAAGGTGAATTCCAGAAAGAACTTAGAAAGCTTCAGAAAGAAGGATTTGCGCGCGTCCGCATTGATGGAGTGGTGCGGGATCTGGCAGAAGAAATTGTTCTGGAAAAGAATAAGCGTCATGATATCGATCTTATTGTTGATCGGCTGG
>AWGX01001010.1 GCA_000495415.1 Smithella sp. ME-1
CCCGCCTGCGCGGGAATGACAGTGGTGTTTGTATTTATCACGTTAAAATCGAAACAACCTTATCTATATCATCTTTGGAAATCATTTCCGTGGCGCAGAAGAGCAATGTGTTTTTCAGTTCCGGATAATCTTTCTGCAACTCGTAGCCGCCGACAATACCTTCTTTCTTTAATTTTTTATTTACTTTCCTGGCATCCGGACAGCGTAAAACAAATTCGTTGTAAACCGGCGCGGGGAAAACTTTCTCCCAACCGGAAAGTTCCAATAGTCTGCTTTTCAAATATTGAGTTTTATAAACGTTGAGTTCGGCAAGATGTTTAAGATTTTTCCCCAGAGCTGCAAGATAAACACCGGCTGCCAGCGCGCAGAGCGCTTCATTGGAACAAATGTTGGATGTAGCTTTTTCCCGACGGATGTGTTGTTCGCGTGTCTGTAGCGTTAGAACAAATCCACGCTTACCGTTTTTATCCACCGTCGCGCCAACAAGCCTGCCGGGTATCCGGCGCATAAACTTTTCCTTGGCAGCAAATATTCCTAAATAAGGCCCTCCGTAATTAAGCGGGTTACCGAAACTCTGCCCTTCACCCACAACAAAATCCGCACCCAAAGACCCTGCAGGATTTAAAATACCCAGGGAAGTTCCGTCCGTGAAACCGGTCACAAGCAACGCTTCTTTTTTATGAGCAGCATCAGCAATAGAAGCAATATCTTCAACGACACCAAAGAAATTGGGGCTTTGTACCAAAACGGCGGCAACCTGACCATCGAGTTTCTCCTGCAGAACATCTAATTCAATCTGGCCGGATGGTGTATAAGGTATTTCAACAACCTTATATCCGTTAGCCCAGGAATATGTTTTAACAACCTGTCTGTATTCTGGGTGAACCGAACGGGCAATTATAATTTTATTTCTACCGGACATTTTCGCGCAGAGTACCGCGGCTTCGGCCATGGCGGAAGCTCCGTCATACATGGAAGCGTTGGCTATTTCGGTACCGGTAAGATGGGCAATCATGGTCTGATATTCATAGATCGCCTGAAGAATGCCCTGACTGATTTCAGCCTGATACGGAGTATAGGCGGTATAAAATTCCGCGCGCCCTACGATATGCCCGACAACAGCCGGTATGAAGTGATGGTAAGCTCCCGCGCCCGTTAAAGTAAATCGTGGCAGCTTATTTTTTACGGCAAGCTCGCTCATTACAGACATGGTTTCAAGCTCGGATAGCGCTTGAGGTATGTCCGGTATTTGTTTTATTCTGAATTTTTCCGGAATGTCGGCAAAAAGTTCTTCAATATTGGCAACACCTATTGCCGCCTGCATTTGTTTTATATCATCTGGAGTATGAGGACAGTAATCCATATCTACCTTTTCTTTCTTTAATGTTTTTCCTCTTTCAGCATTTGTTCATAATCGGCTGCACTAAGGAGTGTCTTTAGTTCGCCCACATCGGAAAGACGCATTTTAACCATCCAGCCATTGCCAAAAGCATCCTGATTGACAATTTCCGGGTTTGTTTCCAATTTTGTATTTACATCAATAACCTCACCGCTAACCGGAGAATAAACATCGGATACCGATTTCACGGATTCCACAACCGCTACCGGCTCGCCTTTAGCCACTTTTTTGCCTATCGTTGGCAACTCAACAAAAACTATGTCCGTGAGCATTTCCTGAGCGTAATCGGTAATACCGACGACTACTGTTCCATCGCCGTTATCTATTGCCCATTCATGGTCGCGTGAATAAACTCTGTCCTGAGGATTTGGTTTGGACATGGTGTCCCTCCTTAATATTATTTTTATGTGTCCCCTGCTGGCGGGGAATTAAGGGGGTGGATGCTTTTAAG
>AWGX01001011.1 GCA_000495415.1 Smithella sp. ME-1
GACGGCCGAAAAAAATCAACAAACACCCCTTCCTGCAAGTCAACATTCTGGTCACTGAGAAGACCAACAATCTGATTTTCTTTTAGTAATTCCAGAATTCTTTTTCCCGATCCCCCTTTGGGAATCAATGTGTTTCCCATCATGGTTCGTACGTATTCAACCATATTATCAATAACCGGATTATCCAGAGGCCGGTAGACTATATTAATCGTTCTGGCATATATGGGAACGCCGAAGGGCAATATCTCCCAGTTGCCGAAATGAGCGACGATGGAAAGAATTCCTTTGCCCTTGGCAATGGCTGCTTTATAATTTTCCAAACCTTCCACTTCTGCCCATTTGTGAATAGTCTCTTTTGTAACATAAGGCATATCGAAAAATTCAGCGGCAACAGTGGCAAAATGACGATAAACTCCTTTGGCAATTTTGATTATTTCCTTTAAGTCCTTTTCAGGAAAAGAACGCATGAGATTATGCAGGGTTATCAACCGGTTTTTAGTTCCCACATGGTAAAAAAGCATAAATAAGCGTATAAACACTCCCTTGCGCACGAACAAGGGAATGCGGTGGCCGACAAATAGCATTATTTTTGTTGTTGTTGTTGGTTGAACAGCCATAAGTTTTTTCTTTATCTTAATAAGTTTTTTACTGCATAGGCATCTTTATTTTTGAAACTGCTTTGTCTTCCAACGCTGGTGGAACCAGAAATACTGGTCCGGATATTCGCGAATAATGTCTTCTATGGATTTGGTGAAACGCTGAGTATTTACTCGTAAGTCTTCATCATGATTATCTGTACAAACAACTTCAACGGCTGGTTTCAGGATCAGTTTGTATTTACCCGAACTCTGCCTGGCCAAAAAAGCCGGGATTACCGGCGCGCCGGAACGCATGGCCATTACCGCTAGCCCTACACCCGTGCAGGCCGGACGTCCAAAGAAATCAACAAATACTCCTTCATAGGCGGCAACATTCTGATCGCTGAGAATGCCGATTATGTGTTTATCTTGTAATAATTCCATAATTCGTTTACCTGAGCCACCTTTGGGAATCAATTCATTTCCGTGCATGGTCCGCACGTATTCAACCATATTATCAATGACCGGGCTGTCCAGCGGCCTGTAAACTATTTGCATTGGCTTGAGATACAAGGGAACGGCAATGGTCATCAACTCCCAGTTGCCGAAATGAGCAACGATGGAAAGAGCTCCTTTGCCTCTGGCAACTGCCGCCTCATAATTTTCCAGACCTTCCAATTCCACCCATTGGTGAATATTTTCTTTGGTAATAGAAGGCAGACTGAAAAATTCAGCGGCAACAATAGCAAAATGGCGGTAGACCCCTTTGGCAATGGTGGTTATTTCCGCAACGGATTTCTCCGGAAAAGAATGCTGGAGATTATCCAGCACTATCAAACGGTTTTTGGAACCGAAAAGATAGAAAAGCCGGAAAAATAATTTAAAGAATCCTTTGCGCACACTTAGCGGAACACATCGGAAAACAAATAGCATTCTGCTGGTGGTCTTTGTTTTTTCAACAGGCATAATTTTATTTATAGTTGTTGCGGTTTACCGCATTCCTTACATTTTCCATCGGCACCGATGACGCCAATGCATGACCCATCGCTGCATAATACTCTTTTATCCCAGTCATCCGTTTCGGCATCTGCCGAAACTTCTTTTGATTCCTCTGCTGTGACCATTCGAACATCGTCTGCGATTGACTCTACCGATAATTTGCCTTCATACGGTTTGCCGCATTCTTTGCATTTACCATCAGTGCCTATTGTCCCGATGCAGCTTCCATCACTGCACAATATTCGCTTTTCCCAGTCTTCATCTTTATCAAAAATGATTTCCGTCATCACACTCTCCCGAAATATTTTTAATGCTAAAGCTGTGCCCAATAATCAAAGTGTCATTCCGAATACCGATTTATCGGGGTGAGGAATCT
>AWGX01001012.1 GCA_000495415.1 Smithella sp. ME-1
AAAAAAAACAAGATAGGCATCCAGCCCACATGCCTGAGCAATTTACCAGGTTCGCTTGATTTTATTGACGGCTTGAAAAAAGATGAACTAATTTATGGTAATCCAGGTTCAATGGATTATTTCTGTTCTCTGACCATTGCCGATTTAACCGAAAGCAATCGAAAAATACCCGATTCCTTATTTAACAGTCCTCTCGTAACTTTCTATATGCTCTATGATACAATGAAAAATATAGGATCGTATTCCAACGCTTTGGGTCTCGCTTATTTTATGGCTCGTAAAGCATGGAACATGCCCACATCCAGTGGCTTAAAGAACTTTAAAGAACGGGCAATAGACGCTTTTGCCGGTGTTGGATTTCAGCTGGGCTGCAGCGCCTATTTCGAACTTTATAAAGAGCTTGCCTGTTCAACCAAATGGATGATGGGAACATTCGAAAGATTATATAAATCGGAAAAAAATCCAGAGATAAAAAAACTTTTTCACAAACACATAAATGCTTTTATGTAAATATTGTTATTCTCTACCAGGCTGCGTTACCAACAAAGTTAGTCAAAGACAGGAGGCGCATCTTGCAATAGTTAACAAATAATACCTCTTCTAAATCAAAGATGATAT
>AWGX01001013.1 GCA_000495415.1 Smithella sp. ME-1
GAGACTCAAATTTCACAAGCGTAGTGTAGTGAAATTTGCAAGTCGAATTATCCCAGGAGCGCAGCGACACGGGGTGAATAGTGAATGGAAAGAACAGTTCTAAGTTCAACGTTCTACGTTCAAGGTTGAGAAACAACAGTTTTAAGTAATCAAGTTTTAAGCGAAGCGCATACGGTTTGAATTAAATGTTTGAGGCATATTAATGATTTTTTTTAAATTTGATCGTCGTATTTTTCAAAATTTTGACTGGACGCTTTTGGGGTTGGTACTTGCCGTCTGTGCGATTG
>AWGX01001014.1 GCA_000495415.1 Smithella sp. ME-1
GATCAGGCAATGTACCAGGCTAAACGATCAGGACGTAATCGTGTGGTGATTTACGGTCAACCTGCCGATGCTCAAACAGAACAGAATAATCAGCAAGAAACAAAATAATAACACTGTTTTTTTACTATAAGTACATTGAAATCCTTTGCTAGAAAAAAGACGGTAATTTTTTACACAGCTATATTTTATTATCTCAATTTGAATTTATCCATACATTAGACTCACATCCGGCATTTAATATTTTAAAACATTTTAAATGTTGAATAGTCAGTCTTCCCTTTTAGCCAAATTGTCTTGACATACGAGAAAGTCATTTCTATACTTTAACACGGATAGGGATGATTTATGTGTCTTCAAATATAGAAATTGCTGATTATCGGCTGAAAGTAACTTGCCGGAAAGGACGCAATTATGAAAGAAACTGAATTAAATACCCTGCAACAACTACTTAAAGATCGCGGCTGGCGTCTTCGTTTCAATGAGGAGCTGGAACGCGAATTCCAGCTGGATTATTCTCATCGCTATTACTTACACATGCAGATTGCAGAAATCACGGGACTGCTTGTTTTCCTTACTTGCGGATTTCTTGATATGATCTGGATGTTTGAAATGGCCGGACGAACATGGTTAATACGTCTGATTGCAGGAATACCCATGGTTGTTCCTTTACTGCTCAGTTTCTGGGAACCGTTCAAGCAAAGAGCAGGCAAAAAATACATGCAACTCTTTATCTGCATTTACGCTACAAGCGCTGTGGGTGGGTTGATTGCAATTTCCATTAATTCGTTAGAACCTTACAATTATTACTATTATAATGCTATCACTGTTGCGTTGGTGATAATTTTTGTATTATCACGCATACAGTTCAAATGGGGGGTTGTCTCTGCAATCATTATGTGGTTTTCTCTCAATACAGGATTGATTGCTTATGGTCCGGAAAACAATAAACTGGCCATTGTAATCATAACCAACTATGTATTTATTGGTTCTGCCATCAGCGCTCTGATCGGTACTTTCCTGATAGAACGCAGCTTGCGACAGAATTATCTGCAATCACGCATGCTT
>AWGX01001015.1 GCA_000495415.1 Smithella sp. ME-1
TTCCCACACCGGGCGTTGCTTTTTTAACTCAGGATATGCGCGCCGACGCAGGCATTGTCATCTCCGCTTCCCATAATCCCTCGCAGGACAATGGCATAAAAATATTCAACAGCGAAGGGTTTAAACTCTCCGACGAAAAAGAGAACAAGATAGAAGAACTGATCGTCGCCAACAACATGCATAGGCTTCGTCCCTCTCCTAAAGAATTGGGTAAATTATCCCGGATGGATGACGCTGTCGGACGCTATGTGGATTTTGTAAAATCAACTTTCCCTAAAAAGCTTAATCCCGAAGGCATGAAAATAGTCGTTGATTGTTCCAATGGCGCAACATATCGCGTAGCCCCTGAAGTTTTTACCGAACTCGGATGCGAAGTTAAAACATTATTTAACCAACCGGACGGCAAAAACATCAATCTCAATTGCGGCTCACAGCACACGGAAACAATTGCCGCGGAAGTATTGCGACAGAAGGCTGATGTTGGTTTTGCCTTTGACGGCGATGGTGACAGAGTAATTGCCGTTGATGATAAAGGTAAAATTCTTACCGGTGATCGTATGCTGGCCATATGCTCTGCTATTCTGAAAAAAGAAGGAAAACTACGAAACAATCTGGTTGTCCGCACGGTTATGAGTAACCTTGGGTTAACGGTCGCTTTTGAGAAACTCAGCATCGATTCTGTTCTTGCCAACGTTGGTGATCGCTTTGTGCTGGAAGAAATGATTTCACACGGTGCGATTATCGGCGGAGAAGATTCCGGTCATTTGATTTTTCTTGATCATCACACCACCGGTGATGGCCTGATTACAGCTCTGCAAATTCTGGCCGCGGTAATAAAAGAAGAAAAACCTTTGTCGGAACTTGCCGGCATAATGAAGGTTTTCCCTCAAATGCTCATCAACATTGACGTTAAAATAAAACCGGAAATAGAAACCGTACCGGAAATTATGGCTGCCATCAAAAATGCCGAAAAGGCGTTGGGTAACAAAGGACGGGTACTTGTACGCTACTCCGGCACCCAAAACATGTGCCGGGTCATGGTTGAAGGCCCTACTAAAAAAGAAACCGAAGCTCACTGCCGCCAGATAGCGGAAGTAGTGAAAATAATTCTCACCTGATTAGAAATACACAAAAATATTTTACATAAATGAACAACTTTCTGTATTTTTGACCGTCAGAAAATATTAATTCAGAGGAATTATTTTGGAAAGATCTTCCTTCCAGTATAGAGGATTTTTATAGTCTATATAAAAATAAAATGGTTTCATTTTATTTTTCGGCAGCAGCAAAACACTTACTTCGTCAATATATACTATTTCCCAATCAGTTAAACTTAATGCATCGGAACGAGTATAAACACCTTTAGGCAAGACCACTATATCCGTGTGATATTCTTTTAAAACCTCCTGCCAGTTTTTTTCGTGTTCGGAAAATTGCATTGCTTTGGCATATACGGCATTGGAATAGACTTCCTCATACCTTCCATCGATGAGAACTTTGCACTGAGGATACAATTTCCAGAACGCGTAACTGCCCCAACTATACATAGTCGCCAGATTGCCGGATATATTATTCTGTTTTATAAATTCCAACGAACCGACAGGGTAAGCAAAAGGATCCACTATGATGTTATCAGACAGATGAGGCAAACTATAAAGGAATATTCCCCCAAGTAAAATGTACCCGGAACCATATTTCATTATACTCCACACTTTATAGGCTTTATCTGTTAAAAAATCTCTGACAAATTTCCGCAGAGGATTAAATAAATCGACAAACCGGTGATAAAAAAGCCCGGAAACAGCCAGAATAAAAAAGACGGTATGTCTCTGGTGTTTTATGCCTAAATATAATAATACCACAACCATTATAATTCTTGTCCAGTCAGGCTTTTCTTTTTGAAACAACAGTTTAAGACTCACAACAAGCGTAAACACACAAAAAAGCATAAAACCGGCAAGTACATGTATCTTAATCCATCCAAAAATGTGAACAGGTCCGCTGAAGTTGATTGAAGTCCACTCCCCAATATACGGTCTGGGCATAATTGCCGCTTCAATAATATAATCCCACAAATCAAATCCATAGGGATTAATAAGAGTAATAGGAATAATCAACGCCAGTATTCCAAAATATTTCAGATATGTTTTATGATTGAAAAGTTCTCCGAAAGCGTAAATAAGAACCAATCCTATTCCTGCGAGAAAGCCGCCATGCATGTTTACCCAAAACAACATTGTGACCGGGAATATCCAGATTAATCTGTTTTCTCCTCGTCGAATTCTTTCCAGTACATAAAGCCATAATGTAAAAACCAGATAAGTGAACATCTGGCATCTTATCAGATTGAAAATTCCGGGAAGAAGTGAAAAGCCAATGAAAATTAAATAAAATATTCCTGGATATCCGCCTATCTGCAATTTTATTATTTTTATAATTAAAAGGACAATTGCAAGGAGAATGGCTGCTTTTAAAGCAAACAGCCCCACGTCACCCAGATATTTTGTCAAAAGATAGAAAACAACACCCGACCCCCATTCGTGATCTATCCATAAATCTTTTGTCGGCAGATATGAGAAAATATCATGTTTTAAGACATTCCCTGTTTGAAAGAAAATAGATCCTACAGCCAATCTCGCCCACAGATCATAATCCGGCAGATTATTTATGAAAGTCAGTATATATATAATAATTGTTAATGATAAATAAAAAAGAATCTTCTTCATTGTCTTAACTTTTATAAATTCCTGGAATATTGAAAAAGCGCTAGCATAAGAGATTAATATATGCAAAATAATTTTCAAAACACGCACAATAATAAGTATGTGGATACATATAATTATCCCAAACATTTCCAGATATGATATTGTTTAAAAATCCAATATCATATCTGTCATATCATATCTGTCCACTTGACAGGTCCTTTAACAGGTGCTATTATAATACCTGTTAATAGATCGTTAAGGAGGATTATTTATGCGATCCAACATCAAATATTCAGAAGACATTATTCCCATTACCGATTTAAAAATCAATCCGGGTAAAGTTCTGAATCAAGTTGATAAAACCCGGAGGCCGGTTCTTCTGACCAGCCGCGGCAGAGGCGTTGCTGTTGTTGAATCTGTAAAAGATTACGAAGAAAAAGCTGAAGAACAGGCATTCCTGCGCGACGTTGTTCAAGGATTGATGGATATTGAAGAAGGCAGAGAAATAAGCCTGGCTGAAGTTAAAAAACGTATTGGACTGAACAAATAATCATGCCTAAAAAGAAAACCATTACTTTTGCTGTCTCGGCATTTGATGACCTGGAAAACATCCGTGTCTGGTACACAGATCAGCAACAAGTTCCTGATGTCGGAGAAAGATTAATTAAGGAAATTATTTCTCAGATCGAAAGGCTTTCTGAGTTTCCTGAAAGCGGACGCATCGTGCCGGAATTTAATATCGGAAATCTTAGAGAAATTATTTTTTCGCCATTCAGGAGCGTTTACCGCCTCGACGACAACAAAATAAAAATCATCCGCATCTGGCGCAGCGAAAGACTATTAAAGATTTCGGGATAAGTAATAATTGCGGATGTTATGAAAAGATACTGGATTAAATGGGATCAGGCAAGTTCATAAACACCTTAAAGACATGTTGCCCAAAAATCCTTTTCGCTGCCGGAAAGCGTTTTAGATAAATCTAAGGCTCGCTTCAGG
>AWGX01001016.1 GCA_000495415.1 Smithella sp. ME-1
GATAACCTGGATTTAAAGAACAGTATTTTGGAGTTTTCCAAACCGATTTGCCTGGAAATTGAGAGATCCATTGATTATTTCCATTCAACTTTTGGTGGTGAATACGTGAAGCGTATATTGCTCTCCGGTGGATCGGCTAAAATTGCCAATTTGGTTACAAGTTTATCAGAAAAACTCAATGTGAGGACTGAATTAATCAATCCGTTTTTAAAAATTGGCTATAATAAAAGGAACATTGACGCAAAGAATATAGAAAACATTAAACCGATTGCTGCATCAGTTATAGGTTTAGGTTTAAGGAAGATAGGCG
>AWGX01001017.1 GCA_000495415.1 Smithella sp. ME-1
AGGAATAGTGGTTGTTGAAAAAAGTGAAATAATAAAGACGTATTCAAGTTATATAAAACCATCCCCTAACTTTTTTATTCCATTTTTTACTGAACTGCACAACATCGACGCTAAAAAAGTAAGCGGTTTTCCTTCATTTGGTGAATTGTGGAGCGAGATGTCCGAATATTTAACTGGTTCGGAAATGTTAGTAGCGCATAATGCAGTATTTGATATAAAAGTATTAACGGCCTGTTGCGAAAAATATGGGATTAATTATAATTTGCCGGCCAGTTTCTGCACTTGTCAATCAGCACGCAGAAATTTACCCCGTCTGATGAACCATAAGTTATCGACTGTCTGTAATCACTATGGAATAGATCTGAATCACCATGAAGCATTAAGTGACGCCAAAGCAGCAGCATTGATTGCATTGAAATTGTTAGGAGCATAATTAAATTTAGCGGATCATTTGCATTCTATGCTAATTTTGTACACAAAATTCTGCAAATATATTTTACCGCCGGTTTTTCCAGCTTTTTACTCACGAATTTATATTTAAGAGCTTTTTATGTCTGAAAATTACTGTAATTTAAAGAAAATGCGGAAAAAAGCAAAGAAGATCAAAGCACTATATGTTGTGGTATAAATTATCAGATAATACCATTTGTTGTATTTTTTCTTTACAAAGTAGTAATCTTTTGTTAGTATTTTGCGAATTCCACCTAAAACATTAAAGAAGGATTATGAATTTAAAAAAGTTAGAAATATCCGGTTTTAAATCATTTCGCGATAAAGTTATCCTTAATTTTCACGACGGAATTACAGGGATTGTCGGGCCCAACGGTTGCGGAAAATCCAATATCGTTGACGCAATTCGCTGGGTAATGGGTGAACAACGAGTCAAAGCGTTGCGCGGGACAAAGATGGATGACGTTGTTTTCAACGGCAGTCAGGATTCCGCGCCGGTAAGTATAGCGGAAGTTACCATGACTTTGGTTGCCAACGGTCAAAGTTTTCCGGGGGCTTATTCCGAGCTGAGTGAAGTATCTATTTCCCGTAAAGTTGTTTGTGAGGGGGAACATGAATACTATCTCAATAAGGTTCCCTGCCGCCTTCTTGATGTTAAAGAATTTTTTATGGGCACAGGTGTTGGCGCCAGAACATATTCTCTGATTGAACAAGGACATGTGCAAAATCTGGTTGAAGCCAAACCTGAAGATAGAAGATTGTTCATAGAGGATGCCGCCGGTGTATCCAAATACAAAAGTCGTAAGGAAGCCGCGGTCCGTAAAATGGAGGCGACAAAACAAAACATATTGCGGTTGAACGATATCATTAAGGAAGTAAAATCTCAGCTCAATACTATTTCCCGTCAGGCCAAAAGAGCGGAACAATATAAAAACATAAAACAGCAAATCAAAGAAGCGGAATTAACGATTGCCCTGCAAAATTATGTTGACCTTACAGAGAAGCAATCTCTTTTGCAGGCCATGCGGGCTGAGTTGCAAAATCAGGATACAGTCCTTCATGCGAATCTCGAAGCTAAAGAATCGGCTTTGGAAGAGCTGAAAATTAAACTTTTAGAAAATGAGGAGTTAATAGCCAGGAGCCAGCAGGAGCTCTACGAAATAAAAAACACTATCAGTATTAAAGAGAAAAGTATCGAATTCGCCCGCCGCCAGGTTGAAGATACTACGGAACGCAGGCAGAAAGATATGGCAGAGATTCAACTGCTCGGTACAAGAAAATCCGATTTAATTGCAGAAAATGAAACTTTGCAACAAAGTGTGACTGAAGCCGAGAGCAAAATAGCTGTTCTGAAAACAGGACATGACGAAATTCAGCAAAAAGTGCAGGAACTGGCTGATATTGATAAAACAGCTCACACTCAGTTGGAAGAAAAGAAAATTATGTATATCGATATAGTGACGGAAAAAGCCAAACTCAAGAACATGATTTCCAGTCTCAGTAAAAATATCGAAGATTTGAAAAAACGCGAGGAAAGAGAAACCCACGAACTGGATGATGATAAAAAATGGTTTGCTGATTTGATGGACAAACTGGCATCGGTAAATGAAGAATTAACAAAGGACGAAGAAGAAATCATTCAATTGGGAGCAAGAAGAGCGACGGCAACAAGTGAAATTGAAAGATACAAATCGGATTTACAATCAAACGAAGAAAATATCGCTAAGATTAAAGAAGATATCAGTGTTAAATCATCCCGATTGGATTCGCTGAAAGAATTTCAGGAAGCATATAAATGGAGTAATGAAGGTGTTAAGACAATTATTGGGAATAATGATTATAAAGATAATTTTTATGGAGTCGTAGCTGACCATATAAATGTTTCCCGTGAGTATGAAGCGGCGG
>AWGX01001018.1 GCA_000495415.1 Smithella sp. ME-1
CATGGAAACAGAACTGGGAAAAATTGCCGAGATGATCCAATCAGTCGGCTCGGAGCGCACACCATTACAAAAGCGCCTGGATCAACTTGGTAAATCGCTGGCAATTGCCGCCCTGGCCATTGTGGTGGTGGTTTTTCTTTTAGGTGTCCTGCGTGGAGAAGACTTACGCACGATGTTCTTAACCGGCATCAGTATGGCAGTTGCTGCTGTTCCGGAAGGTTTACCGGCAGTCGTAACAATTGCCCTGGCAGTGGGCGCTCAACGAATGTTGAAGCGCAATGCGCTTATTCGCAAGTTACCAGCTGTGGAAACATTGGGTTCAGTAACCACCATCTGTTCAGATAAAACTGGTACCCTGACCGAAAATCGTATGACGGTTACTCTGGTAGATGTAGCTGGAAATCGCACCGATATGATTGAATCATTGCGTGATTACAGCCCGAGTATGACTGAAGCCGAATCGACTGCTCCGATTATTGATCAGAGCAGCTCATTAGCGTTGATGTTGACCGGTGGGGCGTTGTGTAATGATGCAGTTCTCGAACAAACAGAACACGGTTTTTCTTCTGTGGGCGATCCTACGGAGGGTGCGTTGGTGGTGGCAGCTGTCCGGGCTGGTTTATGGAAAGAAAAACTGGAAGAAGCTTTACCCCGTGTAGCGGAGTTACCATTTGACTCGGACCGCAAACGCATGTCCACGGTGCACAAGATTGAACACCCGGATAAATTACCTCATACACTCAAGTCCTTGATTAAATCACCGGCGTTCCCTGCGGATGAACCATTTATATCTATCACCAAAGGATCGGTAGATGGATTATTGGAGATCTCAAATCGGGTCTGGACCGAAAATGAAATTGTCAATCTGGATCACAATTGGGAAAACCGCATTCAAAAAGCCCATGATGATTTGGCGCAGAAAGGTATGCGTATCCTGGGCGTTGCTTTCCGCCAATGTACAGGCCAAAGCACACAGCCCGAATGCGAGGACATTGAAAATAATCTGATCTTTGTTGGCATGTTTGCCATGATTGACCCAGCGCGTTTGGAAGTGAAGGACGCTGTCGCAGAGGCGAACACCGCAGGTATCCGCTCGATCATGATTACAGGTGATCACCCCCTGACCGCAATTCACATCGCTAAGGAATTAGGCATCGCGTCCAATGATGATGTGATCACCGGTGCAGAATTGAGCAAAATGGATGATATTACCCTGAAAGCGCGGGTTAAAGATACCTCCGTTTTTGCGCGTGTTGCTCCAGAACACAAATTGCGGATTGTCAAAGCATTACAGGAATTGGGACAGATTGTTGCTCTATCATCTGGATGGATAAATTTTCCAGGTTTAATAAAGCCAGATGTTTATTCTGATCGGTTGACCACGGTTGAATGATTTGAGAATCAAAATCTGGTTGACGAGAATTCAACCAGGATTGTGCAATGGCGTTGAGATAATAGATCCGGCGGTGTCTATCCAGAACAATGATGGCTTCTTCAAATGATGAGAACACCGGATCAAGATTAGTAAATGTCTTATTGTTCATCCACTTCTCTACGGAAATGATTCTTTGTGAATTTCCAAATTATCCGTTTGAACTAGTATACAGGATTACCGGGTTGAGAAAAATATCCTTTCATTTTTGGAAGGTAAGTGTTGATTTCATTATTTTCTCTCATGGAATTTTTCGGGTAGAATCAATCTAACCGCTTAATGAAGGATTTACCCATGACCGTTAATATTTATGATGTCCAATTTGTAAAATTCCTGATCAAAGCCAAACAAAACACCTATGCCGGCAGCGGATTTCTCAGCCAGGCATCCCGTACTGGTTCCAAGGATCTGTCTTTTCGCGAAGGTGATTGGCATTATCTGGATACCTATCTGGGTGATTTTCACTTTATCGGAGAAGAAGCCGTCTGGTATCAGCAAATACCCGTCTGGGGCATGAATTATTATGGGCGTATGCTGGTAGAGAAAATTCCGCAGGGATTTGGTGAATTTCTGAAATCAGCTTTATTGCAGGTTCCTCCGGAAATACCATTTCGTGGACCGGAAGAATTGATCGAACCTGATTTTACCTATACCTGTTCAGTTGAAGGCAGCCTGGAGTGTTTTCGTGGACGCGAATTTATCAGCTATAAAGGGAAACGCATCTACCAGTTGTATTTCCATGGCGGTGAAATTTCGTCAAATTGATGATAAGAAAATTAGCAGTCAGAGTGTTTTGTTGAGATGATACGTTCAGTTTATGGTTCCAAAAGATCCTTCATTGGATATACATAAACTGTAAATTGATCAAAATCATTAATGATGCCATATTGTTTGAGCATCATCAGTTCAATATCCTTCACGACATAGGTGAATTCATTCTCTTCCAGCTCAACTTTCTCACCGGTATAGATATCCTGATAGATATTTTTTCCCCAATCAATCACACAATTCCCCTTTTGCGTTACCAGGACGAAATGTCTTGAAACGGGCACACCATCAGGCATGATTATCTCCTAATTCCGGGAATTTTTTACCAGTTGAGCAAAATTTGTTGACTTAAGTTTATTCACCAATTCAATTTGAGCATCCGACCAGATTGGTTGAATCGGGCAATCATCCCCGAAAGGACAGGCGCCCGAACTGTGCGAGCAGACATTCAGGCTGATGGGACCGTCAATCGCTTCCACTACATCCAATAAGGTGATTTCTCCCGCATCTCTGGCAAGCGAGACACCACCACGAGCACCACGTGAAGTGTTGATTAAACCAGCGATCGATAATTGAGAAATGATTTTTGCCAGAAACGATGGGGGGATTTGTTGTACATCCGCAATCTGGCTGGTCGCTGCACGTACGTCAGAATCCAGCTTTGCCAGATATAGCATCGCACGAAGTGCATAGTCTGCCTGCCTTGTAATTTGCATAAGATCTTCCTTTTACTGTTAAGTGGGTAAAATTTATCTACTTATATCAGTTTATTTTACTATAATTTTTAAGGCAAGTGTTTTTTATCATCGCCCAAAAATGACATTTCCGATAATGATCCTTTTAGAATTAATAAGTGTGAATTTTATCACAAATTTGATATTTACGCATAAGAGAAGTGATTTTTCCTCGACAGCGCATCATGGCTGAGTATAATTTAAGCATGAAAACTTTCAACTACTCCGTTCCGATTGACGTCCGCTACGGGGATCTGGATCCCCAATGGCATGTGAATAATGCGCGTTTCCTGACCTTCCTCGAGCATGCCCGACTCTCTTACCTGATGCACCTGGGACTGTTCGACGGCGAGAACTTCTTCGACTTCAACCTGATCGTCGCCGATATCCATATTGCTTACCTGGCACCGATCCAGCTCAAACAGAAGGTGGCCGTCTACATCCGCTGCGATCGGATTGGCACCAAAAGCCTGACCTTCGTTTACGAGATCCGTGATGAAGATACCCAGCAAGTCCTTTCCACCGCCGAGACCATCATGGTGACGTATGACTACCACCAGCAGAAAAGCATCGTGGTGCCGGATGCGTGGCGCAAGGCGATTGGGAAGCTGGAGGGTGTGGAGTTTTTCCGTTAGCCGGTGCTCTTTAGCAAAAAGGACAACACCGGTTCAGATCGTCTTTAATCATCCAGAAATCATATCAAAGTATCAATCAGAAAGGGGCACGCTATGACTCTACCCAGCATTGACCAGGATTACATGCTCAACTTCCTGACCGGCTTATTAAACACCCCCAGTCCGACGGGCTTTACCGAAGCAGCCATCGACTACACCGAGCAGGCACTCAAAGCCTTCCCGGAGGTGACCTGCAGCCGCACCCGTAAAGGTGGATTGCTGGTCAAGTGGAGCGGAGAGCGTGATGACCATCCGCGTGCGATGACAGCGCATGTTGACACCCTGGGCGCCATGGTCAAAGAGATTAAATTCAATGGACGTCTGAAATTAACCAAACTCGGTGGTTTCGCCTGGAACACCGTCGAAGGTGAGGGAGTGACAGTTTTTACTTCAGATGGCAAAAATATTCGTGGTTCGCTCCTGCTGAGCAAATCCTCCTCGCATGTGCATGGTGCTGCCACCGGAGATACCAAACGCGAGGACGACGCCATGGAAGTTCGTCTGGACGCCATCACCCATAACGCTGAGGATACCAAAACCCTGGGTATCGAGGTCGGTGATTTTGTCGCCTTTGACCCGCGCGTGGAAGTCACCAATGGATTCATCCGCAGCCGGCATCTGGATGATAAAGCCTGTGTTGCCAACCTGGTCACAGCCGTCAAAGCCATGCACGATGCCGATCTTAAACCCACCCAGACTACCTACTTACTGATCAGCAACTACGAAGAGGTCGGTCATGGCGCATCAGCTGGTTTTCCACCGGAAGTCGAAGAGCTGGTCGCTGTGGACATGGCCGCCATTGGAGATGGACAGAACTCGGATGAATTCCACCCCACACTGTGTGTCAAAGACTCCGGCGGACCCTACCACCATGGGCTCTCCACCCACCTGCGCAAGCTGGCAGAGCAACACGAAATCCCCTACAAAGTCGATATATACCCCTACTACGGCTCCGACGGCGAAGCCTACTGGCGTGCTGGAGGGGATGTCAAAGTTGCCCTCATCGGCCCCGGTGTAGACGCCTCGCATAATTATGAAAGAACGCATATGGATGCGCTGATCGCGACAACGCAGTGGGTGCTGGCGTATTTGGTGGAAAATTAATATTATCGAAATATAATTATCTCGCATAAATTTACATTAATATACCTTGTAAACTTCTATTTCTTCACTTGAATAAAATTGATAATCCAATCTTTGAATTAAATTTTGAATCTCAATCAAAGGTGTCGGATTGATACTACATTTTTTATGCAAAACAACATATTTTATATTTAAATTTTGCAATTCAATTCTTGTTTGATTTAAATTCGGGAGGTCAAAAAAATTTTTTATTCTATTCAAAGAATTCTCTACTTCTGATGATTTTCTTGTGATACCACCTACAACAGGATGTTGGTGAATGGTTGCCAGATAGATTTGTTGTTTGTCACAAAGATAATCTCCAAGAGGTAAATCCAGGATTGCGTAATCATCTTCATCACTTGCTATAGTAAAATAAAAATCTGGAACAGTTACTGGAGAAACAGGAAATGGGAATGTAAAGTTAACCTCGACTAGAACAGTTAATACAAGAAAGGCTGCAACAATACGTTTAAACAATATCCCGTTAATTGATTTTATTAACTTACTAATTCCATATGCTATCAATATGGATAAACCGAACCAAAAAGTCGTCATATATCTACTGGGGGTTCGGCCAAGGTCCAAAAACGGAATTTTACTAAAATAATAATAAGGCATCGAAAGCCAATATTCTTTTGAGTTGATGGTGAAAGAAAATTGCTCTGTAACGAATTTTAAATAAGGGCCAAGAACCATAAAAAACGAGAAAACAGTCAATAAAATGATTTCTAATTTAAAGAATACCTTTTCTTTTAATAAATGTATAGCACCAATAACAGCAAAAATAAGAATAACCCAACCGATAAAGAATACATTTTCATGCCAGCCAGGTAAGGCAATTGTTTCGCTTAAGTTAAATAAGGAAGGAAATATTTTCACTAAAAAACTTTCTGGGGGTGGAATAACAAACGAAAAAAGACTGGCTGAATGTTTGATTGCTCCTGGTTGATATAAATAATCAATATCTCCTTTTATACCCGAAAAAAGCAAAGGTTTATAAAAAGGAACAGCAATAGCTGCCATTAAGAAATTCAATAAAACAAATTGTAAAATATCTGGATTGCTAAATCGGTTTTTATTCTTCCGAAAATTAAAAAAGGTTAAGACTATGTAAATAGGTAATAGAGTATAAGCTGTTACTTTGAGATCTATTAATAAGCAAAGTCCCCCAATGATTCCAGTAATTGTTGCATTTAAATATGTTCTTTTATTTATAAAATTAAAATAACAAACGATGAAAAGCAAAATAGGAAAGATTGATATTTGTGCTAAATGACCTCCAATAGCATGGGCTATATTGATGCAATTAAATGCAAAAACGATTCCCGCCAATGTAGCAGAAAATTTGTTCTCAAATATTTCTGTATCTACTCACCAGTTTTCTCACAGGGGTTTTAATTTT
>AWGX01001019.1 GCA_000495415.1 Smithella sp. ME-1
CCAACAAAGATAGCGCTTTGATTTGGAATTGGAACTACCATTTTCGCTGATCAACAATTATCTTCTCCTCCGGTTTGATTTCCCCGACATTGAGATATTCCAGGTTATTGATTCCCACAGTGCAGATATCTCGAAATACTTTTTTGAAATTTTCTTCCCAGACGACACTGCCGATTTCCGGCGATATTTTTTCAATCCGTAATTTCAAAACATCTTCATGACCGCTGCGGCTGACAACTACCTGCAACGGGAGATTATTATACTTTGCCTGAAGCATTTTTAGCTGGCTGGGAGCAACAAATAATCCGCGTACCTTCACTGCATCCCCTACCCTGCCCGCTATTCCGGCCAAACGATACGATGTCCGTCCGCATGGACAAGTTTCCGTAATCAGGCGTGATAAATCTCCGGTACCGAAACGCAGTAAAAAGAAAATATTGTTGAGTCTCGTAACTACAACTTCGCCCAGTTCACCTTCGGGAACATTTTTGCCGGTCGCGGGATCAACGATTTCCACAATTGTTTCTTCGCAGATATGCCATCCTTTTTTCTCGGAGCATTCATAAGCCACGTCGCCCACTTCGGTTGCTCCGTACATCTGATAAGTGTCAATGCCGTAATCGTTTTCAAAAGACCGGCGCAAATCAGGCAGAAGCGGCTCGGCGGCAAAGCATGCTTTTTTCACCAGAAAATCTTTTCTGAAATCAAAGCCCATCTCCTTCGATTTTTCAATAATAGCTTTTAAAAAGCTAGGCGTGCCCACATAAGCCGTCACTTTTAAATCTTTGATTAACTGCACCTGAATCTGCGTGGAAGATGCTCCGGAGGGAACCACTGTTGCGCCGACTTTGCGCAGGCCATTATGAAACGTAAGTCCGGCCGCAACAAGATGATACGAAAAGGCACAGAGTGCCACATCCTTTGGGCCAATTCCCGCCGCAAAAAATGCCCTTGCCCATAAATAATCCGTTTCGGAAAGATGCGGTTCATAAACCGGACCGGGAGATGTAAAAATCCGATCAATGTGAATATCCGGATTTTCCAGCCCCGCATAAGGAGGTTGTTGCTGTTCCAACTCCACCAATTTCTCCCGCGATGTAACCGGCAGACACTCCAGATCTTCCCTCGATTTAATTTCCGCAGGATTTATTTTGCTCTCATCCAGCATCTGCTTTACACGCAGCGATTTTTCGTAACCGAGCTTCACCATCTCCGCCAGCGCCTTATCCTGCTGACTTTTTCTCTTCCTCTTCCCCCACGATTCTTTTTTATCGAATAATGTATTCATGTGTATTACCTTCATGTTTATGATAAATTTTTTATGTTAATTATATAATAGTTAGGCGTTCTTAATGTAATTTCCTGTTTTATCAATGCGTGATGGAGTATCTCACCAGTATCTGTGTTGTAGGTATATAGAGTAGTTCCGACTTTGAGTCGTTTTTTGTGAATACGTATTCGTATATCTCTAACGAATTCTTCACTTGTGGAAAAAAACCAAGATTTTTTTTTAGTGCCTATATTCAATGTTGCCCGTCCATTCCTATCAAGAGAAAGCCATGGGCCTTCAAATGGGCCGCTACTATAAAAGAACTCCCGTATATTTATCATTATATAGTTGCCACTGCTCTCGACTTTTGTATAAGTTTGAGAGGTCGTATCAATTGGCCCACTGGAATCAACGATATTAACATCAGCAGTGAGGTCCCATGCTTCTGCTGGCGCTGTAATTATGAAGACAAATGCAAGTGCAAATAACAGATGATGTACTTTATAATTATGCATATTAACCCCTTATAAAAAACCATTAATAGTTTTATTTTTTGCTTCGAATGTACTATATTTTGTAAATAATAAAAAGAGGAAACCTCTCAAATAAATCAAATTCAAAAGTGTATTTATACCCTTTCGGTTTCATAGGTTAACAAGGCAGCAATAAAGACTTGTCGAATTTTTTCAGGCTGCTCAAAAAGGCTTAGAGGCAAGGCGCGCGAGAATCGAGCAGCGGAGCGTACTTAAAACGTACGTGAGCATGTGAGATTCGAAGCGCAACGCAGCATATGAGCCTTTTTCAGCAGTCTGCTACAGCCAACGTTTGCGGCGTCGATAGGACTTCACATCCTTATACGACTTCGCAATTCCCGATGCCGCCATGCCCAGATAAAATTCCTTGATATCGGGATTATCGGATAATTCCTTGGATGTTCCTTCCATCATGATCTTGCCGTTCTCCATCACGTAGCCGTAATGAGCGACCTGCAAGGCCATCCTTGCGTTTTGTTCCACTAAGATGATGGTTGCGTGCTGATCTTCGTTAATCTTTTTGATGATGCGGAATATCTCCTGCACAACCAGTGGTGCGAGTCCTAAAGAAGGTTCGTCTAAAAGCAGAAGCTGAGGATGCGCCATTAAAGCGCGTCCGATAACAAGCATCTGTAATTCACCGCCGCTGCAATAACCAGCCAGCGCTTTTCTTCTTTGAACCAAAGCAGGGAAATAATTATAAACCATTTCCAAATCTTGCTTATAGGGCTTGCCGAATCGTGTAGCTGTGCCTACGCGCAGGTTTTCTTCGATCGTGAGATATTTGAAAGGCTGGCGACCTTCCAGAACCTGAATGATACCCTGACGGGTTATGAATTCCGGTGCCTGGTTCTGAATGTTGACTCCGTTGTAGATAATTGTTCCTTCTGTTACTTCACCGTTTTCCGGTTTGAGCAGACCGGAGATGGCTTTGAGCGTGGTTGTTTTACCGGCACCGTTACTACCCAAAAGAGACACGATATGACCCTTTTCCACACTTAAAGAAACACCTTTCAATACCTGTATAACATCTGAATATACAACGGAAATATTATTTATTTGTAAAAGTATATCTGCCATTTTTTATCCAACTCATATTTTGTCATATCGACCAAAGGGAGATATCTTCTGTCTTTATCAATATCAAGATTTCTCGCTTCGTTTCGAAA
>AWGX01001020.1 GCA_000495415.1 Smithella sp. ME-1
AGCGTCCAAACATCTTGCTTTTGTACTTAACTACTTAAATCTTAGGATTCTAAAAATGAAACGCAACAAAACTATCACTTCTGCAATCGTATCTTCATTACTCGTTATCTTTCTAATCCTGACAGGATGCGCCACGTATCGGGACATGCCTCCCGGAACCGTTGTAAATATAACCGGTCAGGAAACGAAATTAAAAAATTTGCAAAACGTCCGTAGCCCTGTCGTCGAACAGGAGACAGTAACTGTACGACCGCTTTCCGAACCTCCACCTCCGCCCGATTATATTGTCGGTTCCTATGATGTCCTGTCCATAAATGTGAGTAAGCCGGATTTCTCCGCCATGGGTGCTACATCGGGATCATCATCGTTAACCGAATCGAACCTTGGCGCCGGCACACAAACAACCGGCTACCGGGTAGACGGAAAAGGAAATATTCAATTGCCTTTTGTGGGAACGCTCCACGTTTCGGGCATGACCCTGCAGGAGATACAGAACCGGCTTATGAAAATCTACCCGAAATATTTTAAAGATCCCTGGGTGATTGTTGACGTTAAGGAGTACAGGAGTCAACCGCTGTATATTTTGGGACAATTTAATAACACCGGCGTTTTCTACATGGATCGCCCCTTTAACGTTCTACAGGGACTTGCCATGGGTAAGGGATACGACGCCTCCGCCAATCCCCGAGCCGCCAGAATTATCCGGGACAAAAAAGTTTTGCCGGTCGACATTTACGAACTGCTTATGAATGCCGATCAGAGTCAGAATATCTGGTTAAAATCCGGCGACACCATCTACATGCCAGACAATAAAAATCGTGTAGTCTTTGTTTTCGGTGCGTCAAAAGGCGGAGGACCGGTAGCGATACCGCCGGCGGGACTCAATCTTCTGCAGGCCATCGCCACTGTCGGTTTACAGGAAATAGGTTATCACGCCCGGCGCGTGTTTCTTATCCGCTCCTTTTCGCCTACCCGTGGGCAATTGATGTTGATCGATGTCGATAAAATCATACAGGGCGATGCGTTGCCCATGGCGCTTACTGAGGGCGACATTATTTACATACCCAAGAGCGCCCTGACGACATGGAATGAAGCATTAGGCGAAATGCTGCCAACGCTTTCGGCCTTCAGCGCGATCCTGTCGCCCTTTGTCCAGATTAAATACCTTTCACAATAAAAGGATATTACCATGACCCCCAACGTTTCCATTCCTCCATCGCAACCACTTTTAAGAAGTGGAGAAAACGCGCATATTTATGATTATCTGAGTGTCATCCTGCGGCGCAGAAAACTTTTTACTCTGGCCTTTTGCGCGGTATTATTCTCCGTAGTGCTTTATACTTATTTCATGAAGCCGATCTACGAAGCCTCCAGTACGCTACATATCAAAAAAGAGAAAGGACCAGGCGTACTGGTAGATATGAACTTCGATTCGTCAAACTCCATTGATGCCGAACTGGAAATAATTAAATCACGTACGAATTTAGAACATGTTGCGAAACGGCTTCATTTGGACTGGCAGG
>AWGX01001021.1 GCA_000495415.1 Smithella sp. ME-1
GTGTCACGAAGTGACGGAGGTGGAAATTAACGTTTCACGGGGTATTCAATGGTGCTTAACTACTTACCCCTTTACTCTCAACAGTTATTTTGGTAACATTACCAAGTAAAAGAGGAGGCAAACTAATGACAATTAATGAATTGATCTTTTTGATAGAGGAAGATCCCGAAGGCGGATATAATGCAAAGGCACTTGGACAATCCATTTTTGTTCAAGGTGACACCTTAGAAACGCTTAAAAGTAATATTAAAGATGCTCTTGAATGTCATTTTGATACAAAAGAAGATATACCCAAAATAATCAGACTACATATGGTTCGTGACGAGATGTTTGCCTATGCCTAAAATACCCAGGGATATCTCCGGCAGGGAATTAGCCAAACTTCTTGATAGATATAAATACAAAATTGTACGGGAATCGGGAAGTCATATCCGGTTGGTTTCAACATATAAACAGATCGAACATAAAATTACAATTCCGGATCATCAATCGATCAAGATAGGAACATTAAATAACATTCTAAACGACATTGCCGAATATCTAAATTTATCAAAACAAGAACTTATTCACGAACTATTCTTCTAAATCTTTAATCTGTCTTTTCTTAACGTAGAACATAGAACATTGAAC
>AWGX01001022.1 GCA_000495415.1 Smithella sp. ME-1
CGGTTATGTGTGACGAGAAGTCGTGTGCCGTCGTGGATGCCAGGATCATGTTGAAAGATTAGATACTCCAAGTTGTGTCATCTGAATTTTAAAAAGAAAATTGTTAATACTACCATGTCTTGGTGAATGTTGTCGCGAAAGAAGTTCAATCGCGCATTCCCGATAAAGCGCATGAACGAATGACTTTATACCTATCTGGTGGGTTACGGCAAATCGTGGACGGAAAAGGTTCAAATCCGGCTTACTTACATTTCCTCGCAGGAAACCGCAATACAGGCGGATGCCTTCCGGGTTAAAAGGGAATTTTATTCGACAGCAAAAAGGATGTTTCTGATTTGCAAAGCATAACAGCTTTATAGCTGAAAGAAATATAAACATCGTAATCTTTAGAGCAATTTGTTTGACTTTGCTGATGAACTCTTCAGTTGCAAGAGAGAGAAGTCAAGTACGCAAAAATCGTTATAAAAACCTAATTGCAGACGTAATTGATTTGGCGAATAAAGTGAGTGAAAATTTATAAATCATTTATTATAGATTGAAAATCACTAGTGTCCCAACGTTTGCTGAAAATCGTTAAATATGATCCTAAGTATTTGAATTTGCACAGCATGCTTTTTAAAAAAAGTTGAAATCGATAAATCCTCAAAATCTCGTAAACACTTGTCAGATAAGGCTTCTGACTGTATTATTGCTCCGGCAATTAGACAT
>AWGX01001023.1 GCA_000495415.1 Smithella sp. ME-1
TTAAGTTCTGTACACCGGGTATATTTGCATAGTTTGCCTTTTCTTGTGGTGGAATCATAAGTGCGGTTTCTATAAAAATATTAGAATATTTCTCTCTTTCCGGAGGGGTAAAGTTACTTGTGGATCCCGTTAAAAACTTCGCGTATTTTGTTTTTTCCTGTGGTGTAAGTCCTGTCGCGGATTCTATGAGAGCCTTCGCAATTTTTTCTCTTTCTTGAGGCGTGAGTTCGCCAGTGTATCCTGTTAAAAACCTCGCGTATTTTGCCCTTTCTTGGAGCGTGAGTGCAAAGGTGGAAGTTGATCCGATAAAAAAA
>AWGX01001024.1 GCA_000495415.1 Smithella sp. ME-1
GGAGGATATTCTATGCCGTGGAAAGTGATAAACCAGATGGACATAAAAATAGAACTTATAAAAGACTGGAATGCCGGACATTTCAGTGTAACTGATCTTTCTCAAAGATATGGAATCAGCCGACCAACGGTTTACAAATGGCTTGAGCGATATAAACGACATGGTATTGAAGGGCTAAAAGAACGAAGCCGTGCTCCCAGGCATTGCCCTAATCGAACATCTGGAAAGATTATCGATTTAGTGATTCAGGAGAAACTTAAGAACCGGAAGCGTGGTCCCCGGAAAGTACGGGCGCAATTAAAGCGTAAGCATCCGGAACTTGAGTTACCGGCCGTCAGCACCATAGGCTACTGGTTTAAGAAGGAGGGACTCGTTGAGAAACGTAAGAAGCGATTGCGTGTTCCGCAATATACTCAACCCTTTGGTGAATGTAATGCGCCGAATGACACATGGAGCATCGATTACAAAGGTCAATTTCATATGAAGAACGGGCATGTTTGTTATCCATTGACGGTCAGTGACAACTATAGTCGTTTTCTCTTGGGATGTAAGGCATTGGGAGGACCCCGTTATGATCCGACAAGACGTTTTATGGAATCCATCTTCCGGGAATACGGGTTACCGGATGCAATGCGGAGTGATAACGGAACACCCTTTGCCGGCAGATGCATAGGCGGTCTCAGCCGGTTAATGGTTTGGTGGATACTTTTGGGAATAATACCGGAACGGATTGGTAAAGGTTGTCCTCAGGAGAACGGACGGCATGAACGCATGCATCGCACGTTGAAAAGCGATGTTTTAAACCCCGTTGCCGGGAATTTAAAAGAACAGCAAAAGGCATTTGATATTTTCAGACATGATTACAATAATGACCGGCCGCATGAATCACTCAATGACGAAACACCGAGTGATTACTATAAAAAGTCGAATCGGCCATATGTGGAATGTCCTCATTCACCGGATTATGATCATCATTACTTGGTTCGCCAAGTTCGTCACTGCGGAGAAATTAAATTTACGGGCAGAAGGTTCTATTTGACAGAGTTACTTGCCGGTCAGCCTGTTGGACTCAAAGAAATCGAAGATGGACGTTGGCAAATTCAGTTTAGCTTTTATGTACTTGGTTCCATAGATTTGAGAAAAAATATGATTATTCGTAACTGAAAAAGTGTAAACGATGTGCCCGGTCTAAAATGTAAACGATGTTTTAGTTGCACAG
>AWGX01001025.1 GCA_000495415.1 Smithella sp. ME-1
GGCCTGCTCCGCGCTGGAGTCGGTGAGCACCAGCGCAAATTCCTCGCCGCCATAACGTGCAGCCAGATCTCCAGGACGACGCGCGTAATCTTTGAGCGACGAAGCTACAATACGCAGGCACTCATCTCCTGCCTGGTGACCATAGGTATCATTATATGTCTTGAAGTGATCAATGTCGACCATGATGAAGCCGATTGGCTCTCGTTTGCGGAGAGCGCGCTGCCATTCAACGGTCAGGCTTCTGTCAAGACTTCGGCGGTTGGCAATCTGAGTAAGGCCGTCGATGGCGGAAAGATATTGCAGTTTCATATTCGATTCCTCGAGATCACGATTCTCAAGGGAAAGCATGCGTGATTGCAGATAA
>AWGX01001026.1 GCA_000495415.1 Smithella sp. ME-1
TAGATATCAACGTCATTTTATCCGCTGATTCCGATCAACCTTTACGAGAAAAGATATATAAATTAAGAATTGATGAACCACCGATAGATGATGTAACGATGGAGAAAGATTTCAATGATACTATAAGAAAAATTAAAGGCAAATGGTATAAAGAGCAAAAACGTCAAATTCAGCTCAAGTTGAAACAAGCGGACGAAAGCGGCGATAAGGAGCTGATATACAATCTGACTTGCCAGAAACAGAATTTGATGAGAGAAGAAAGAAGTTTAATCAATAAATAATAAAATTTAGGAGATGCCCAATGGCAAAAGAAGCACAGTCTGATGAAGTTAATAAGTTAATTTTACTGGGCGAAGAAAAGGGTTTTTTAACTTACGACGATGTCAACGATACATTGCTGCCGGATGTAACATCTTCGGAACAAATTGATGATATTATTATGCTTTTTGGAGAAAAGAATATTGATATCATTGATACCGAGCAGGGCGAAAAGTTGACAGTGAAAAAACCGGTTAAAGATATAGGCATTGGCACTACTAATTTTAAGGAAATGCTGGCCCTGGTTTCCACTGCGGATAAAACCGGAGATCCGGTAAAAATGTATTTGCGTGAGATGGGATCTGTTTCTCTGTTGAGTCGCGAAGGAGAAGTGGAAATAGCCAAAAAAATCGAAGAAGGCGCACGTGAAACAATGTCAGCAATTTTTCGTCTCTCCGTTTCGATTAATGAAGTGTTCAATATCGGCGATAAACTGATAAGCGGTGAAATCAGGAGCAAACACGTTGTCGACAATATTGAAGATGAAGAAGGCTTCATGGAAGAGGATGAACATAAGGAAAGAATTCTGAAATTGATAGGCAGAATTAAAAAATTTAATGGTGAAAGCAATGTTTTACGCGCCAAGCTAAAGTCCAGTACTTTGAGCACCAAAAAAAGGGATTTATTCAAAGCCGAATTAGAAAAAAATACAAAAAACATCATCACACTTTGCCGGAAGGTTCGCTTCAGTAAGAAACAAATTAATCGGTTTATTGACCGTTTGCGGAATTACGCGGATGAAATTGAAGTGGCGGAAAAAGTTATTGCTCCTTACAAAAAAGAAACAAAAACAACTGTAGCCAAGACGAAAAAAGATAAAAAAGGTGCTGCCAAAAAGGAAATTATTCCGGTGAAACCGTCTAAAAAAAATGATGCGGCAGTCAGGGAAGCGCATAAAAAGATAAGGCAGATTGAAAAGGAAGTAGGCATATCGGCAACAGCCCTTAAAATGATTATTAAGACCATTGAAGAGGGCGAAAGAAAAGCGGAAATAGCACAAAGAACACTTGTCGAAGCCAATTTACGGCTGGTTGTAAGTATCGCTAAAAAGTACACTAATCGTGGATTGCAGTTTCTGGATTTGATTCAGGAAGGCAATATCGGTTTGATGAAAGCTGTGGATAAATTTGAGTATCAACGTGGTTATAAATTTTCGACGTATGCCACGTGGTGGATCAGGCAGGCAATTACAAGGGCTATTGCCGATCAGGCGCGAACAATCAGAATTCCTGTTCATATGATTGAAACAATCAACAAACTGATTCGCACTTCCCGCTATCTGGTGCAGGAGCTTGGTCGGGAACCCACTCCCGAAGAGATAGCCAATAAAATGGAATATCCGCTGGAAAAAGTCAGAAAGGTATTAAAAATTGCGAAAGAGCCGATTTCTTTGGAAACTCCTATCGGTGAGGAAGAAGACAGCCATTTAGGCGATTTCATCGAAGATAAGAAAATCATATCTCCTTCGGAAGCAACGATCAATATAGATTTAGCGGAACAAACGCGAAAAATATTAAAAACACTTACTTCGCGTGAAGAGAAAGTTTTACGAATGCGTTTTGGCATTAGCGACCGTTTAAATTCTTTGATGGGAGAAGAAAGAGCGTCAACGGATTTAACAGAGAAATTTACGGAAGTTACCGAAGTTGTCGAAACCCCTGTATTAAAAAAAGTGAAGGATAAATCGAAGAAACGTTCAGCAAAACAGTAAAATAGTATTGACAATCTGTCTATTTGAATATATTAATTTGCATTTGACATATAACAAAGAAAATGGGGGGCCTATAGCTCAACTGGTAGAGCCACCGGCTCATAACCGGTAGGTCCCTGGTTCGACTCCAGGTGGGCCCACCAGATAAAACTAGAAGGAAAGCAATGACGACCATAGGGGAAATCATTTTTCGTAAAGGCAAAGGAGGTTTAACAACATTTGTAGCTGCCGTGATGGGACGAACAGTGTCATCATTACACGGTACAGATGATAAAACTATAAAGATTTATCCTTTAAAAATGCACCCCTGGAAGGTGCATTTTTTTTATCCAAAATTACAATAGAAGAAGGAGAAAGTTATTGAAAGAGAATTTATTATTATTAATAAAACTTCAAGAATGTGATTCGCAGTTGGTTAAGTTGTCTGCCAAGAAAAAAAAGCTGCCTGAAGATATAGATAAACTGGATAAAGAGTTTATCTCTTTTAAAGAGGGAATCGAAAAAAACAAAATCAAGTATGATGAGCTTAAATCCCGCCATACTGAAAGTGAAAACAAAATTAAGAGACTCAATGAAGGTGTTGTCAAAACAAAAGAAAGGTTGTTGGAGGTTAAAAACAATAAAGAATACCAGGCTATGCTCAAGGAAATAGACATTGCCGAATCATCGCGCGGTAACATTGAAACGGAAATAATCTCGATATTGGAAGAGTTGGATAAACTTTCTATTTTAGTAAAAAAAGATGAGGAAATTTTAAAACAGAGCAAAAACAAATACGAACAGGAAAAGAAAATAATTGAGAACGATTTGAATACAATAGATGCCGATATTTTGGATTGGGAAAAGAAGCGTATTGATTTGAGGAAGAATGTTGCTGAAGATCTCTTGGCTAAATATGAAAGAATTAAAAAAAGAAATCAGGGCATCGGTGTAATTTCCGTTTGGAAATCGGTTTGCAACGGATGCCATATGAATATTCCGCCGCAGCTTTACAATGAATTGCAAAGATCGGAAGAGTTGCTTAGTTGTCCCAATTGTGACCGGATAATGTATTTTCAGGAAATGGAGAAACCGGCTTAAGTCCTATGGTGGAGAGAAATTATAAATTATTCAGTGATGGTGCTTGCCGTGGCAATCCCGGTGTTGGTGGCGCTGGTGCAGTCATAACGGATGATCGGGAAAATGTTGTTTGGGAAGGCAAGGAATATTTGGGACACTGCACCAATAACATCGCTGAATACAGAGCGCTCATTATGGGGCTAAATGGCGCTCTTGATAATGGTTATAAAGATCTGGAAGTCTATCTTGATTCAGAACTTCTTGCCAAACAAATAAACGGTTCTTATCGTGTTAAGAATGAAAATTTGAAGATTTTAATGCAGGATGTGCGCAGCCTGCTGTCTTCTTTTAATTCTGTTCAGGTTAAACACGTTCCCCGTCTTCACAACAGTCATGCCGATAGGTTAGCCAATCTGGCGATTGATGAAAATTAATCCAACTGAATATCGTCTCTGATTTAATAAAGGATTTCAAAAATTCGCGCCAGATTCATAAACGTGCCGAATTTTTCTTCTTTATAAGCCAGATCTGAGAAAAAGACTTCTCGTGTGTTCAACTCAAGTTCTTTTAGAAAAAGATTTTCTCGTTCGGTGGCCACGGATTTATCAGTTATATAAACCATTATTTCGGATTCGAGATAAGCGCTCCTAAGCGACAGATTGTATGAACCAACGGCCACGCATTTTCCATCGAAGAGGAATTGTTTGACGTGGTAATAAGGTTTCTGTTTAAGATCTGGATCGCAACCGTATTCGTATATGCGTACTCCTGCGGCCAGCAGATCACGGTAATAGTTCAGTGAAATGTAGTGACAAAGCGACATGGCTAATTCCTGACCGGTTTCATAAGAGTTTGTCAGGATACGCACATCAATCCCCTTACGTGCGGCGTCTATCAGTGCGTTCTGCAATTTTAGCGGTAATGCTAAATATTGTGATGTAAGATAGATCCTGGATTTGGCCGTAAGACAAGCCTGGACCAGTTCATCCAAGTTGGTGTATGAGCCATCCCATGGTCGGGAGTGTACCAGTCGGGCTGGTATTCCTTGGGGTAGGGACTCTATAGAAGGAGCATGATTGTTCAGCGTTCCTCCACCGAATATCACCCAGTTTTGCCGGAAGGCCTTGTCCAGTTCAGTCACAATCGGCCCACTCAAGAGAATATCGAGATCCTTATACCAGAAAAAATAACTCTCCGTTAAGTTACGGCCGCCCATAATAGCTTTTTGGCCATCGACAATGATCATTTTTTCATGAATGGCATAGTCGATCATGATCTGACCCTTGCCGCGTTCTTCCTCCCAACGCCGAAAAGGGTTGTCCTGAGGCAGTGATTTATAGAGAAGGTAATTATCCTGCATTTTTTTATACCAGGGTGAGGATGTGGTACTAACACTGCGGGGCAGGCTGATATCACCGCCGAGGAGTACTTCTATGCCGTGCCGTTTTAAATTGAGATAAGCCAGCGATGACGTGCCCAACTGGGTATAGCGGTTAATAATTAGCTTAACATCAATACCTTGTGCCGCCTTGTTTTTGAGCATCTCGATCAGACGTGCGGTTTGTCCGGTGTCTTCCAGATAGTAAGTTTGCAGATATATGGTATGTTGAGCTCCGGCCAGCAGATTCAACCATTGCTCAAAGGCATATTTGCCATCATCCAGAAATTCCACTCTATTTCCGTCAATAATGCTCCCTTTAGTCTCGGTGTCCAACAGTCTCTGCTGCTTTTGTGCCAGAATATTTGATTCTCCAGGTGTCGGTGGGCTTGCAATGTGGATGTCGGCTACGGCATGTATAGGAGGCGCCTTAGCAAAACTGGCCCGAATTGGTATCTTGTAGCGGCCGGGCTTGATTGCGGGATTGAGAGTAAAAGAAATACAATAGCGTTTTTGACCTTGCGTTGTTGTATAGGGGAAAAAATGAATGTCTTGACCAAGACCTGTGATGTCGATCGAAAACTCGGGTATTTCCAGTGTATCGGTCTTGAGTGAAAGATCGATAGATAGCTGCTTATGGATTCCGGGATAAATAGTTTGAGGATAAACATTAGATTCAGAAATACCTGCAGGGTGATCCACTGTGTTGCGTGCCAGAAAATTACAACTGCAGAACATGGTTTGAACCATAACAAGAATAATCGTTGCGATAAGTCTCTGTTTACGCATAATTTTTTATAAGGAATTGTTTCTGCATTAGTGAACTTATAAACTATTTTATTGAGGGGGGATAATTAAGGTAACAACTTAGTTTAACCCTTGTTTTTAATGTTTTGTTTAGTTATCGCCAGATTATCACGATGGATTACTTCATCATAATCTTTATGTCCCAGAACCTGATTAATCTGAGACGTTTTCAGTCCTTTGATTTTGCTTATTTCAGCGGAACTGAAATTGACCAATCCTTTGGCTAAAATTACACCTTTGCGATCAACACAGACAACCGGATCGCCCAGATTGAAATCTCCTTCCACGTCGACGATGCCTGAAGGTAGCAGGCTTTTTCCTTTCTCCAATAGAGCTTTCTTTGCCCCTTCGTCAATTGTAAGTTTGCCGCTGGTACGCAGGGTGAACGCAATCCAGTATTTTTTAGAGTTCAGGCGATCAGCCATCGGCAAAAATAGAGTGCCAATTTCTGTTCCGGCCATTATTTCGGTCAGAACATTTTTCTTTTTCCCCGGAGCTATAATGCAGGGAATGCCGATGGCCGTAACTTTTTTAGCTGCCTGAATCTTACTTTTCATTCCGCCTGTTCCTGCCGAAGATGTCTCTCCTGTTGCAGCGGATTCAATATCTTCAGAGATTTCATTGACAACTCGTATAAGTTTAGCTTTTTTAGAAACTGTCGGATTACAATCATAAAGACCATCGGTGCTGGTCAGGTTGATAAACAGATCGGCTTCAATCACGTTGGCGATCATCGCGGCAAGGTTGTCGTTATCTCCGAACTTTATTTCATCAACGGCAACGGTGTCATTTTCATTGATAATGGGAATTGTTTTCCATTCAATAAGTGTGGAAAGAGTATTGCGAATGTTCAGATATCGCTGGCGGTCGGTTAAATCGGAAAGGGTTAAAAGGATTTGGGCGACGTAATGGCCGTTCTTTTCAAAAGATTTGGAATAGATACGCATCAGTCTTCCCTGTCCGATGGCGGCAGCTGCTTGCTTTTCGGGCATGCTTTTGAGATTTTCTGTTATTTTGAGGCGATGTTTTCCAGAGGCAATAGCGCCCGAAGTTACCAGCACTATAGAATGTCCGGCCTCTGCCAGACAAGACATTTCACGAACAAGGGAGTCAATTATTTTGAGATCCAAACCGTCACTACCGGTCAATACCGCAGAACCAACCTTGATAAGAATTGTTTTGGCATTGGCAATGACATCCTGACGAATATTTTCCATAACTTTGCTTGCGTCCGGTTTAATTTAGTTTTCTAATTATTTTGTTTAGTATTTCCTTTATTCCTTCTCCGGTAACAGCGGAAAAAGGATGCAATATTATGCCTTTTTTTTTGAATAGAGCAACTTCTTTTTTGACGTTTTCCTTTACATAAGACAAATCGATTTTATTAAGAGCCACAATTTGCGGCTTTTCCAGTAAGTCAGGATTATAGTGTTCAAGTTCCTTATTGATAGCGGTGAAATTAGACCAGGCGTTGGTATTGGGCTCAGTCGAAATATCAACAATGTGGAACAAAACAGAAGTTCTTTCTATATGTTTTAAAAATTTGATGCCCATGCCCAATCCTTCATGCGCGCCGGAAATAAGACCGGGTATATCGGCAATGACGAAACTTTTTGTGCCTGAATATTTTACTACTCCCAGGTGCGGGGTAAGTGTAGTGAAAGGGTATTCAGCAATTTTGGGTTTTGCTGCCGATACGCGTGAAATAAAAGTTGACTTCCCGGCGTTGGGATAACCGATGATTCCTACATCAGCCAACAGTTTCAATTCCAGTTTAAGAGTAAATTCGTCACCCTCCATTCCTTCCTGAGCAAACCGGGGTGTTTGATGAGTCGAAGTCGTAAAGTGAGCGTTGCCCTTACCGCCAATGCCACCGCGCGCGACAATGAAAATTTGTCCCGGCTCCGATAAATCGGCAAATACTTCTCCTGTTTCGAAGTTCTTAATAACTGTTCCCACCGGCACCAGTACTTCCAGATCTTCGGCACTTTTGCCTGTACGATTATTGCCTGAACCGTGGCCGCCGTTTTTGGCGGTTTGGTGCTGTTTATATTTTAAATCCAGCAGAGTGTGATGACTTTCCGTTGCGCGGAAAATAACATCTCCACCTTTACCTCCGTCTCCTCCATCGGGGCCGCCTTTTGGCACGAACTTTTCGCGCCGGAAACTTACACAACCTTTGCCGCCGTGACCGGCCTTGACATAAATTTTTGCTTCATCAACAAATTTCATTGGTATGTCCGTATATATTTTATTTCAAGTTCAAATAAAATGTCTTGTATGCTTCGATGCCACGATCCCGCATACGCGGGATAATTCGCCTTACGCTTCAAACGTCACTTCGTTCGTTTTCAGCTTGGCTCATTAATAAAAAAGGCGCTTATTGTAAGCGCCTTTAAAATTAAAATATTCAGCATCATTTTTAAGATGCGTAAACGCTTACTTTCTTCCTCGTTTTATCAAGCCTTTCATATTTTACCACGCCGTCAATCAGGGAAAAAATAGTAAAATCCTTGCCTAATCCCACATTATTACCCGGGTGAATTTTTGTGCCTACCTGTCGCACAATGATAGATCCCGCGTTGATTCTCTCGCCGGCAAAAACTTTAATACCCCGTCTTTGAGAATTACTGTCTCTGCCATTGCGGGAGCTTCCTTGACCTTTTTTATGTGCCATGACTTCCTCCGCTTATATTGAAATCTTTGTTATTTTCATATTGGTTAAATTCTGGCGATGTCCGGTTTTCTTGTGAAAACCTTTACGTCGTATCATGTGGTAAACTATAAGTTTCGGACCTTTCTTTTGAGAAATAATTTTACCTACGACTTTAGCACCATCCACAAAAGGCTTGCCGATTTTTATTTCTTTATCATCGGAGACCATCAGGACTTCGTTAAAAACAACTTCATCACCTTTGTCACCCATAAGTTTTTCCACAGATAACACATCACCTTCGGTTACCTTGTGCTGTTTTCCACCTGTTTTTATTACTGCGTACATAAGCGTATCCTTACTTGAATTAGAATTAAGCTTGAAGCTTATAGATAAAAAGGGTCTTTTTGTCAACAAAATTTAAGTATTGATATAAAATATTTTATATTATACCTGATTTCAAGCTAAGTGGCTGAATTAATATCATAAAATATATGTTGATAAACTTTAATATTTAATTAAAGTTACTAAGATAGAATTAAAGAGATGGCAAGGAATAATCCCAAGATTTGGAATTCTCCTGCTACTTCAGGAGGATATTCCGCTGAGAGGATAACATGGCTTTAATTTCTCTGCAAAAATGCGCTCAGTACGATAATAAAATGCTCAAAGAAAAAATTCTGATGGGATTGAAGCAGATAGACTTTGATCCAGCAGAATTAAAAAATAAACGAGTGTGTCTGAAACCAAATCTGCTCATGCCGGTTAGTCCTGAACGAGCTGTGACGACTCATCCTGAAATTTTCAGAGCCGTTGCTCAAATTGTACGTGATTTTACGAAAGATATAATTTTAATCGAATCGCCTAATTTTTTTGCCTTGAAACCGACCATTAAAAAAGCCGGCCTTGATGAAATTATAAACGACCTGGGAATTGAAATTGCCGACATAAATGTTACGGAAACATTGCGGTTTCCATCGGCGCATCGTTATAAAAATATCGATATTTCCAAAGCGTTTTTTGATGTTGACTATATAATCAATATGCCGAAGCTCAAGACGCATGGTTTTACCCATTATACCGGAGCAGTTAAGAATTTATTCGGAGTGATGCCGGGATTGAGTAAAGCAAGAATGCACATGAGAGCGCCGTCTCAGATGGAATTCACCGAATTTCTGCTCGATCTATACGGCGGGCTGCTGAATGGGTTTGAAAAACCGAAAAAATTTATTCATATCATGGATGCTGTTGTCGGTATGGAAGGTGAAGGACCGGGCCCATCAGGGAAGCCTAAAGCAATCGGTGCTGTTATAGTCGGAGAAGATGCCGTGGCATTGGATTATGTCGCGGTCAATCTGGTAGGGCTTAAAATGAAAAAAGTCTTTACCATTACAGAGGGATTTAAGCGCGGATATGGAGCTAAATCTCCGGATGAAATACAGGTGAGGGGCGAATCTCTGGAAGACATGCGAATAAATGATTTTAAAGCGCCACGCAGTACCATAATGGGCGGTGTTGTATGGCCTATGACATCGCCGACAATCAAAAATCTTTTTGTGGAAAAACCGGTACCGCGGGCTGAAGCTTGTACTCTTTGCTATAACTGTATGACAGTTTGTCCGGCTGAAGCCATTACTAAAGTTGCTAACGCCAAAGTACCAATATATAATTACCGGAAATGCATCAGATGTTTTTGCTGCATGGAGACATGTCCTGAAGCAGCCATTTACTTGAAAAAGGGTGTTTTGCAGTGGCTGATGAGAACATGAACCGATAGAAGGGGGATTATTATGTTAAGCAAGCAATCAAAAATAGCGGTGATCGGCGCAGGAGGAGTGGGAGGAATCACCGGAGCCCTGCTGGCTCAGGCCGGCTATGATGTGGAAATAGTTTGCAAACATCAGGAGATTGTTGATTTGGCAAAATCATCAGGTATGCACATAATGGGAATGCGGGGCGAACATTATGTAAGAATGAACGCTGTAAAAGACATCAAAGAGTTGTCCGGTAAAAAGGATATTGTATTTCACGCGACAAAAGCAACGGATA
>AWGX01001027.1 GCA_000495415.1 Smithella sp. ME-1
CCGCCGATAAGGGATCTGGAAGATACTGTGGAGAATGAAGCTTTCTGCATGATGCTGGCGAAAAAGATGGGATTGCCTGCACCGCCGGTTATGATCCACCACGGCCTTGATAAGCTTTACATTATTCAACGTTATGACCGCAGACGTGATAAGGATGACCATATCGTGCGCCTTCATCAGGAGGATTTCTGCCAGGCTCTGGGATTTCTGCCCGATCAGAAATACGAAGGCGAGGGCGGCCCATCTTTGGAAAATTGTTTTAAGTTGTTGCAGGAAAAAAGCATCAG
>AWGX01001028.1 GCA_000495415.1 Smithella sp. ME-1
GGATATTCTTGTTATATCTGATGATGTATATGAAAAGATTATCTATAACGGGCTTTCGTTCCATAATATTGTGTCTGTAGATGAGAGAATCAAGCAATCGGCGGTCATCGTCAACGGCGTATCCAAGACATACTCGATGACCGGATGGAGAATCGGTTATGCCGCCGGACCGGAAGAGATCATAGCGGCAATTACAAAACTTCAGAGCCAGAACACATCCAATCCTTGCTCCATATCTCAAAAAGCGGCCATTGAGGCGCTTGACGGGAATCAGGAAAGTGTGGCAGAAATGTTGAGGCATTTTAAGATAAGAAGGGATGTCATTGTCAAGAAGCTGAATGCCATCCCGGGGATTTCGTGCATGAATCCCCAGGGAGCATTTTATGTTTTTCCCGATGTCTCGGCATTGATCGGACGTTCCTATCAGGG
>AWGX01001029.1 GCA_000495415.1 Smithella sp. ME-1
GCTTACAGCTTACAGCTTACAGCTCTTCCACTATATCACGAATCTTTCCGCTTTCCACCAGTTCCAGAAATTCTTCACCCAGTGGCGCGGATAACTCAACAGCCTTCCGCCAGTTTTTAATTCTTGTTTGCGGATCGTTAATGAATGTAACCAAATCAGTGCGGTCTGGCACCTTGCCACAGGGGAGATTTTCGACAAAGCTCTGTGTAGGGAGAACCATCAAAACATTGTTTAAAGTATAAGGTTCAGGTAAACGCCGGGTAATATTTTTATCAAGCCAACCCGGGATAATCCTTTCCTGGTGATGAAAGAAAAGCACTATTTCATTTTCTTTGGCGGCAAACTGGTGCGTAAGATGGTAATCGATAAGTCCTCCGTCGCGATACACTCCGCGGGGAGCTCCGTAAATGTCACGCACACCATCAATAACCAGAGGAATGGCGCCTGAAGCCAGAACAGCATATTTAAAATTAATCTCGTTCATCTGCACATAAGTGCCACGAAATTGTGATTTTAAACAAAATGCCGGCGGTTTGGAGGCGTTGTAAAAAACGACTCTGTCGGCAAATTTATAAATGTTTTCCCTGCTGAAATAATTGAATACAAGACATGCTGCCAGTCCCAGTTTTTGTAGCCAGGTATTGCTGGAAGCCATAAGACCGCGTGCCCGTGCAGTAATCACAACCAGACGGTATTTCTTGCTGGCCAGTGCGAAAGACAGAGCGTCGTCTTCCAGATAGGCATTAACAACGTTGGTAATTTCTTTCAGCGATCTTGCTGGTGTATCGTGTTTTGCATAAGTTACATTTATGTATGCTTCCAGAAGTTTTTGATAGGATTCTATAGCTTGGGGCTGCAGCCATGCAGCAAAGCGAAACGCACCCGCGGAGGCACCTACCAGTTGGACTGGTTTTAAACGTCCTAAGAAACCTCCTTTTAGAAGGGTCAAATCGAATCCACTGGTAATAAGCCACCTTGGCCCCACCGCCGGTCCGAAATAAGTTGACACAGAATTAAAGTTAAATCCGCCATCCTTGATAATTTTGTAAATGTTCTTACCGGCTTTAATTCGTATTCGGCTCATAATTTCTGCTGGGCAAATGTCTTGACACGTAAACTTTTGTTTTGTAGATTAACATCAGTAATTCTTATTGTTAGAAGTTGAAAACAATCAAGTTCTTCAGTGTTATTTGCTTCTTGTTTAGGCGTGGAGTTTTTACCGATAATTTGAGAAAATGCAAGAAGATTTTCGGATTCCTACTCTTGTTTTGGGATTCCAGAAAATATTTTGATTTAAGGATTAAGTTGTGGATATAAGAAATTCTGTACAACAGATTGCCCGGGATGCAGCGTTGGCATCACGAAAACTTTCCCGCGTATCGGAGACCCAGAAGAATAAGGCACTTTTGCGCATGGCTGAAGAACTGGAGCTAAACACTAAATTTCTTCTGGAGGAAAATTCCAGGGATGTTGTTAAGGCTAAAAAATCCGGTATCCCGCGAGCCATGCTGGAACGTCTGACGCTGAAGCAGTCTACAATTGAACAGATGTCCCAGGGTTTAAGAGAGGTAGCTTTGCTGCCTGATCCCGTCGGCAAGATAATTTCCATGTGGCGCAGACCTAATGGGCTTCTGGTCGGTAAAATGCGTATTCCTTTGGGGGTTATCGGTATTATTTACGAATCGCGTCCCAATGTTACCGTTGATGCTGCTGCTTTGTGTCTCAAGTCCGGCAATGCCGTGATTTTACGTGGCGGTTCCGAATCAATAAAATCCAATCTGGCGATTGCTTCCCTCCTGCAGAAGGTATTGCAGGAAACATCACTGCCTGTAAATTCTATTCAGGTCATTCCATTGACAGAACGTGAAGCTGTATCGGAGATGCTGCAATTGGATGAGTACATTGATTTAATCATACCACGCGGTGGGGAAGAATTGATTCGCGCGGTAGTTGCTCAATCCAGGATACCTGTAATCAAACACTATAAGGGAGTATGTCACATTTTTGTTGACGCGCAAGCGGATATTGATATGGCTATCAATATTTGTTTGAACGCCAAGACTCAGCGCCCGGGCGTCTGCAATGCAATGGAAACTCTTCTGGTGCATAAGGATATAGCAGGTAAATTTTTGCCGCTGGCAGCAAATAAATTGAAAAAAGCCGGTGTTGTCTTGAGGGGATGCGCGAAAACAAAGTTAATCCTGAAAAATATTGAAAAAGCCGGAGAAGATGATTGGCATGAGGAATATCTCGATTTGATACTGGCTATTAAGGTTGTTGAAGATATTGATGAAGCTATCGCTCATATTGAAAAGTACGGTTCCTTGCATACGGAATCAATCATTACTAATGATTATGGCAATTCTCAGAAATTTTTAAATGAGGTCAATTCTTCAACTGTGCTGGTTAATGCTTCAACGCGTTTCAGTGATGGCTTTGAACTGGGTCTTGGTGCCGAAATCGGCATATCCACGACAAAGCTTCACGCTTTCGGTCCTATGGGGTTGGAGGAATTAACGACTTCGAAATTTATAATTTACGGTAACGGACAGGTGCGAACATGAGATGGGGACTTTTAGGCGGAACATTTGATCCGATTCATTTCGGTCACTTGCGTGGCGCTGAAGAAATGCTGGAAATTTTTAACTTAAACCGCATTATTTTCGTGCCTTCGTCGAGGCCGCCGCATAAACTGGAGGGGGAAATAACTTCTTTTAATCATCGTGAACAAATGATTCGTCTGGCAATTGAAGACAATGTTAATTTTTCTTTTTCCGAAGTGGAAAAATTACGAGCCGGTAAATCTTATTCTGTGGAAACGGTGGAATATATTCTTAATAAATATATGAAAGATCTTGAACTCTATTTCATTGTAGGGCAGGACGCTTTTCAGGCGGTAACGACCTGGAAAGATTGGGAAAGACTTCTGTTATTATGCAATTTTGCTGTAATGACCCGTCCGGGCTATGATGATATGAGACTTAATGAAATTCTGCCGAAAGAATTCGCAGAAAAATTTACCTATGATGAAAAAAATGACGGATTTAATGGCCCGACAGGACATACCATATATTTCCGTCATGTGAGTTTTCTGGATATTTCGTCGTCGCGAATGAGAGAAATGGTTAGAGAAGGAAAATCAATAAAGTATCTTGCACCGGATAAGGTCCGGCAATATATAACTAAAAATTCTCTATACAAAAAATTATGAGGAGAAATATATGACGTACAAATTTATTGAACTCGATATAAAAAATTATGTCGCGACAGTAACTTTGGCCAGACTGGACAGCCTGAATGCTTTAAGTATTGAATTGGCTAATGAGATTACTGATATTTTTAAAAAACTTGGAACAATGGAAGAGGTAAGAGCAATTATTCTGCAAAGTAAGGCCAGAATCTTTTGTGCCGGTCTTGATTTGAAAGACGCTGCTTCAGGCTTTGGTGACTCCGCAAAGGGCGTTTTTAACGCCATCAAGAGAATCCAGCCGTTGTTCGATTGCTGCAATGTGATTGAGGAATGTCCTAAACCTGTAATAGCCGCTGTACATGGTAAATGTATCGGTGGCGGGCTTGATATGATTGCTGCCTGCGATATACGCATATGTACCGAAGATGCAGTTTTCAGTCTAAAGGAAGCAAACATTGGATTAGTTGCCGATATGGGTGTATTGCAGAGACTTCCACTGATAGTCGGGCATGGTTTTGCAAGAGAGATGGCTTATACGGCAGGTAATTATCCGGCGCGCAAAGCCGAAAAGATGGGGTTGGTCAGTGATGTTTATGCGAACAAAGAGGAACTTTTGGAGGCTGCGCAGCAATTGGCAAGTGAGATAGCTGCAAACGCTCCGCTGGCCATACAAAGTACCAAAGAAGTTCTTAATTTCAGTCGTTATACAAATGTCAGCGAAGGCATGGCGTTTGCTGTACAAAAAAATATGTTTTTAATTACAACTGATGATATGAAAGAAGCTATTATCGCTTTTCTGGAGAAAAGGAAACCGGATTTTAAGGGTAAATGAACATTCCGTATTAAAAGAAGACTATTGAAAACTTTAAATAAAAGCGGCGCTCCTCAACTGAGGAGCAGTCCGAATCGGCGCGTTTGGGAAACGCGCCCT
>AWGX01001030.1 GCA_000495415.1 Smithella sp. ME-1
TTCTCCCTTCGGTCGAAATGACATTATGAGTCTTATTTAGAAGATGTCAATTTAGGGGGAGAGAACAATGAAGAAGTTCGCGTATTACGATACCGGACATGAATTTCCGGAAGAAATTGTCATGGCCGCGGGATTTACACCGCATAAGATTCTGGGCGATGTGCACGTTTCCACCGATCCCGCCGACCGCTATGTTCAGAATTATATCTGTCCTTTTTCACGCTCCTGTCTGACCGACGGAATGGCGCACTCGCAGGAATGGACAGGCATCGCTTTCTGTCACGGTTGCGACACTACCAACAACCAGTACGATATCTGGAAATACCATGTAAAAACCGATTTTCTCTATTGGATTAACACCCCGGCCAAGAATGATAAAATCTCTCGCAAGTTTCACTCCCACGAACTGCGACGTTTTAAAGAACATCTTGAAAAAAAATACGATGTAAAAATAACTGACGATAAATTGAAAGAGGCCATAAAAAAATCAAACAAGATAAAAAGTCTCATGCGTCAGCTCGCGGCGTTAAGAAGCGTAAAAGATATTACCAATGAGGAATATTTTCTTGCCGCCCGTAAATGCGTGCAAATGGATAGAGACGAACTGATTAAGGATCTGGAAAATACGCTTGAGGATTGGAAGGGAAGGGCGGCATTTCCGAAAAATATGGTGCCGGTGCTGGTAACCGGTTCGGATATCACTTATCCGGAAGCGATGCAGATATTCGAGTCTGCCGGATTAAGAGTTGTGCGCGATGATTTATCTCTGGGCGAACGATATTTCGCGAAAACTATTCCTGAAGAAGGCGATCCGATAGAAGCGCTGACAACTTATAATTCCCTCATCCCGCAGCCGCCGACAAAGATTCCTTTTCATGTCCGGCTGGATTATCTGCGACAGTGTCTCAAAGAGACAAAGGTTGCCGGAATTGTTTTGCAGAGACTGATGTTTTGTGAGCCCAACGGTCTGGATTTTCCCTTCCTGGTGCGTGAATTGAAAAAAGACGGCCACAAATTGATTGTTATTGAGCGTGAATATACACCGACAATCGATCAGCAGTTCGTAAGCCGATTGGAAAGCTTCCGGGAATTAATAACTCAATAAGGTCAGGAGGACTGTTATGATAAGAATGGCCCGTTTCATCGCGAAAAACCCGCAGGTATTTAAACAGGGAATCAAGGGTTATCTCAATCAGCCCCTGACTCCGCGCATGTTGCAAATCCTGATGCAGTACATCAATCGTTCGAAGATATATAAATTAATGCCTTGGAATTTTAGAAAGTTTGGAGTTTTTACGGCCGGTTTCCCCGCTGAATTACCGGCATCCATGGGATTTTTTCCCGGCTTTCCGGAAGCCTATGCCGCGCTTACCGCGACAGCCGGATGCGCCGTGCCGCCGATAGAATGTGCCGATAGTCTGGGTTATGGACGCGATATTTGCACTTATATGAAAACCAGTATCGGCGCGTCTTGTATGTGTTGGCCGCAGGACTTCGGCGGATATCCTCCGGGAGATGCTTATTTTTCGGCAAATTTTGTCTGTGATACACACCTTAAATGGTTGGAAAATGAAGCCCGAACTCACGGCAAACCCTATTTCGCGCTTGATTATCCCAGTGTGGTGGCCGGTGAAAATGAGTCCCGCGTTGAGGAATATGTTGATTATGTGGAAGAGCAGTTGTGGGATATGATTAGATTTCTGGAAGACATTACCAGCCGGAAATTCGACGAGGATAAATACCTGGAGATTGTCAATAATTCATATGAGATTTGCCGGCTTTTCCGGCAGTTGAATGACTATCGCCGAAGATTTCCCGCCAACAAGTATTTTGAATGGGTGCGGATTTTTATGCTTCCCATGGTGACGCAGTGGAATCAGAAGGATGCCATCCGGTTTTATTCCGCTGAATTGAAAAGAGCTCAAAAACGCTATGGCGATAAGATGGAGATTAAACCTGGCCGCGAAAAATACCGTGTCTTATGGGAAGGAATTACACTCTGGTATAACGTTGATTTGTACCAGAAGGTTTTGGCGGAAAAAGGTGCCTGCGTGGTCTTTGAGCCTTATACGATTTCCTTCGCCGGTCGCGGAAAACCGCAAAGGACCGTGAAGGAAACTTTGCGGCAGGTTGCCCGGGACACTTTAATTATCCCTTACACTCTTAACCTCGATAGAAGAATCGAATACTTTAATAAGATGATCGTTGATTACGATCTGGACGGCATCATCATGCACGAAAATCACAGCTGCCGTCCCAGCAGTACGGGTTTGCTCGATCTGCGTGACGCGCTGCAGAAGCGCTGGGGCATTCCTGTTTTGATGATGAATACCGACCACTGCGACCCGCGGGTTTACGCTGAAGGCCCGATGAATACACGCATCGATGGATTCGTGGAGTTGATGGAGGAATACACGAAGAGAAAGAAAGCATAGAGTAATCATCAACAAAGGGGGACTATAATGCCGGGAATAAAAGATTTTAAAAATAAGGTTCTTGTTATTACCGGTGCTGCTTCGGGAATAGGAAAAGCCACGGCGAAAGCTTTTGCGCTCGAGGGTGCCGATGTCGTCATTGCCGATAATAACGCGCAAAGGCTGGAAGAAACAGCTAAAGAAATTCAGGCAACAGGCGCGCGGGTTCTGGCGAAGCAGCTTGATGTATCCGAAAGAAAGCAGGTTGACTCATTCGCCGGCACCGTTATGACCGAGCGGGGGCACGTGGATATCCTGATTAACAACGCCGGAGTGGGAGTCGGTGGACCTTTGCTTGATACCAGTATAGAAGATTACGAATGGATATTCTCTGTCAACTACTGGGGGGTACTCTATGGTCTCAAAGCATTTTTACCGCATATGGTTTCCAGAAAATACGGGCACGTAGTGAATATAGCCAGCGGCGCCGGTCTTTGTTCGATACCGGCAATGAGCGCCTATTGTTCGACCAAGTTTGCCGTTGTGGGTTTGAGCGAAACACTCAGGTCGGAAATGCGCCGGTTCGGAATCGGCGTGAGTACTATCTGTCCGGGAATAATCAATACAAATATAGTCGCGCAAAGTCGGATGCATCTTCAGGATAATATCAAAGCGAGTCATAAAACACTTGTCAATTTCTACAGCAGATTCGGCTGGCCGCCGGAGCGCGTGGCCAAAGCAATCTTGAGCGCGGTTCGCCGTAATCGTTCGATTGTTCCGGTAGGGCCCGAAGCCTGGGCGCAGTGGTTTACCAAACGTATTTCGCAGAAATTCTTTGACGCTATGAACGAAGCTTCGGGAAGATATTTTATGACGGCAAAAAAGGGTGAAGGGTGAAGAAAAAAAAAGTTCAATGTTCAACGTTCTAGCGACTATGTTAAAAAAATGAATTAAAAGTCATTAAAGTTTAAGTCTCATTAGGAGGATATGCACTATGAAAAACTATAAGTATTTCTCCACGCGGCGTGAGAATTCAACTTTTAAATCGTACTGAAAATAGGAAGATGCCAGATCAATATATGTGAGCATTAGCTTGAGGGCATCGAACGCTGTTTCACAACACATCGCCGCCATACCCAGTTTGCCTTTAGAAATCAGATGATGATGCGACCCCAAATCCAGACCGCTTAAAGGGGACGGGGCAAGCTGCGCCAACTTGCGGCCAATCATAATTTCCTGCTCCGCGGTAATGATGCGGAGCGGATCATCCAGTTCGCTCATTTTTATGCCGCTTCCGATGAGAATTTTCTGGGGATCAATTCCATATTCACCGGCCGCGCGTACAAACACCGCCACGTTATTGATTGGACGAAACACGCCTAAAGTGCCTTTCGATTTTATATGAAATTTTTCGCTCATGAAGTTTCTTTTACATTGTTTTCGCAATTTATGGAATATGCTAATGTCTAAAATTGAATGTTCATGATATATTAAAAACGTTCTGTCTGAGACTTGCACACTTGCTCCCTTAAGGCAATATTGATAAAATAGAAAAAAATAATCCACATTCCCGAGTTTCAGATTTATGAAAACTGTACGATCCTTCATTTGTTGTTTTCTAACTTCTAAATTCCACCCTTGGGGAGTTACTTTCCTGGGCTTGTTTTTATGCGGTTTTGCCGAGTCATTGCCCTGTGAGAAACAAACATCAATTTATCCTGTATATAAAGATGAATCTTCCATGAATGCAGAAAACAACAAGCAGGCACCGGTCAAAACAAGTTTGCATAGCCTCAGTTTAAGGGCACGCTTCTCCAGTTTTGACGTTATCGGAGACGTAGCCGAAGAAGAATTCTGGGAATACGATTTGGCGGCATACTTCAGATCGCCCTGGAAGTTTTATACATCATCAGGCTGGGGAGCAGATGTAAGGCTGATGTCCAGTATTGGCGTTCTATATGGAGACAGCAATACCGCGTTGGTTATTTCACTCATCCCCCTGCTGGCATTCGGCAGTCAGGATGGAAAATTTACATTAGATATGGGAGCGGGCGGCGCTCTTTTAAGCAGGCATAAATTTGGAACACAGGATTATGGAGGATATTTCCAGTTTGCCCTTACTGCCGGTGTCAGTATTCCGCTTTTCTGGCAGTTAGGTGCCGGATACCGCTACCTGCACTATTCCGATGCCGCAATTTACGGACCCCACAATACAGGAGCGGATTTCCACATGCTGGAACTCATCTATAGATTTTGATGAAAGAACTACTTGAAATTCTAAAAGTGCTTCTTGCGTCGAGCTTGCGTTCATTTGACATACAATAATTTTCGTTATATCTTCTTACAAAATGGCGTCGCCAAATACCTTTAAACAATAAGTGATTTAATATGCCGGACAACGCATACACATCATTAAGACAATTTCTTGATCAGTTTCCGCTCGGGTTTCCCGCAACTGACTCAGGCGTTGAAATAAAAATTCTCAAGAAGCTCTTCACGAAAGAGGAGGCCCGAATAGCAGTGCACCTTACGCCTTTTCCTGAAAACGCCAGGGACATTTCAAAACGCGCCGGCATGGCAATTGAATATCTTGAAAAAATGCTCGAACAAATGTCGCTGAAGGGCCTGGTATTCCGTTCAAAGAGGCAGGATGATATACTATACAGCACCATTCATGGTTGGCATATATGAGTATTCTGTCGGCAGGATGGATAAAGAATTGGCCGCGCTTTATAAAGAATATTATGAGACTGCCTACCAAAAAGAGATGGGCGAAAGCAACATTCCCGGTTTTAAAGCGGTGCCCGTCGGGGAAAACATATCTTCTGATATATCAGCCTTACCATATAAACTCATAGAAGATGAGATAGGTGACGCCACCTGCATCGCTGTTACACCCTGCATATGTCGCAAGGAAGCGCGCTTAAACGGCGAAGGGTGCAACCATGAACTTGAAACATGCCTTAGTTTCGGTGTCGCGGCTGAATATTATATCGAAAATGGTATCGGCAGAAAAATTGACGCAGATGAGGCGGTGGATATTCTTAAGAAGGCAGATGAAGCCGGACTGGTACACGCCTGCACCAACGTCAAACATCTTGCCAACATATGCAACTGCTGCCCCTGCTGCTGTGCCTCAATGAAGGGAATAACCGGTAAAGGGCTGTTACGTGAAAAATTTTTTAATCCTTTGTATGAACCGGTAATAGGTACTGAATCATGTACTGCTTGTTCAGCCTGCATGGACAAATGTCCGGTGAAAGCCATTGAGATTGAAGAAACTCCCTCCGTTAATCGTGACAAGTGCCTTGGGTGCGGATTGTGCGCAACCGCGTGTCTGCTAGGATTAATTTCTATGATACCCAGAAAAGACCGGCAGGAACCTTATAATAGAATGATTGAATTGGGACTTGCGATCTTAACGAAAAAGCAGGAAAACGCAGCTAAATAGTGAAATAAAATATTTTCGCTTTTTCAGAACGAAACATTATCTCCTATTTCCATCTCACAGTCCCAGGTCGTCCGCCACACTCTTCATCGCGTCCAGACCGAGCTCGATAAATTCATCCAGTGTCAGACTTATTTCACTGCACAGGGCTATCTGTTCACGATTCACGCCTGCAGCAAAACGTTCTTCCTTAAAACGCTTGCGGATTGACTTGGCTTCCACGCCGGCCAACTTTTTATCGGGACGTATCAAGGCACCGGCAGTGATAAGTCCGGTTAAGGGATCGGTACAAAAGAGAGCTTTATCCATTAACGACACGAGGGGTTCACCATGTTTATCATTGTGAACAAGAATCGCATGGCAGACCTCATCACTGGCACCCAAATCTTTAGCCATCTGTGCGCCGGGTTTGCTGTGAATGGACATATCGCCATTGGTCATCTCAATATCTATATCATGCAACAAACCGGCCAGTCCCCACTCATTTTCATTCTCTTTGAACCGTCGTGCAAGCGCGCGCATGATGGCCTCCGCAGCGAGCATATGTTTGACAAGATTTTGATTCTTAACATTATAACTGACAGCTTTCAGTGCTAATTCCCTATTCATTTATTGTTCCCCTTTAATGACCGACGTCTACCGGAATTTTTCCATAGATACTTACATTTCGTGGTGTATTTATTCAATAGAAATATTTGTAGCGGATTTATGACAGTGCTGTCATTATCCGCTACAAATTATGGTAATCCTATACGGTATAGAGGGAAATCAACGGTTTCAAACAAATAAACAACTGGAAATTTTATCTGTTCGGGTATTCCTTCTTCGTGAATTCCTTCCACATGTTTCTGGCTACATTTTTCTGATTCTGATTATAGGCACGTTCGTCGGGGAAAATATACGGATCATTCTTCAGGACAAATTCGAGAAGGTCCAAAGCGCGCTTCTTGTTGTCGATTTTCCAGTAAAGTCGGGCGCCATAAGTATAGTTGGGGAAAAATCCCGGCTGCTGAGAAATTTCCTTTTCAATCCTTGCGGTAAATTCATCAACGGAGAGTCCAAATTTACTTACGAGAAACAATGGTATTCGCGTGATAAGTTCACAGAAAAACCGATCGGTGGCACCATAAAAAAAATGTTTATTATTTATTTTTTTCTGTAACTCATCCACCTGCTCCATGTTTTTCATAATGGTACTGAATATCCATAAACTTTGCATCCAGCCTTTCATATCGGCTTTGCCGGCCATGTTTGTTGTTTTCCAGAATAGCCCGTCCGGACTATGGGGATCAACCGCCAAAACCTTATCGGAAGCGGCCTCTCCCTTTTCATACCAGCTTATCTTAAGCTTCTTTTGGTCGCGGGGCAAACGATCGCCAATGTCCCAATAAACAAAACCCATGAGTTTCCATGCTTCATGATTATCCGGACTAAGCTCAACAGCTCTCTCCAATTTGGTCACAATTATTTTAAGGTTTTTCTCGTCCCGATTTTCGAAAAAAAGTCTTTTGCCTTCCTGAAATAACAACGACGATTCCGTTGAACATGTTGCTGCCCGGGAAGTTCCCGGCATAAAGAGCGAAAGCGAACATATCGCAACAAACAATAAAAAAACCACACTTGAAACAACTTTTAAGAGGATTTTACCTCTTCCAACATAAGTCTTACTTCTTTTTACTTCCATAATTTACTACTAAAACCTCTCTATTTTTTGGAACGTAATTATATAAAACGCAGTTATAAGTCAAGAATGTCGTCAATTAAAGAGTCATACCAGATAGTTAAATGTGAATGGTTATGCGTGAAGATTAAAAAGTGAATAGCGCCCCACTACGCCTTGCTTCGGGGATAGTTCCCAATCCCGATGAATCGGGATTGGATCTTGCGGCGACTACCCGTATTACAATTTCAGCAACAATTAAAAGAGATACTGCAATCGCAAGATTGATAATAATAATTTTTAACCAGGAAGTTTTTTCATGTTATCCCCTGTTAATTGACATGGTGTCCCCAAATTCTTCCATAAAATTCATCATTAATTTACTTTTTTCTATTCCTCTATGATACGGGTCAGAACCAACTCCTCCGCGTTTTCTTTTCGGGGAACACAAAGCGGTGCGAGTACCTGAAAAAACATCTCGGAGTCAAGAATGCCTTCCGGCGCGAAGACGCCATAGTCTGTAACTGCCTTTTTTAGTATCATCATCGCGCCGATTGCCAGCGGTACACCCGTGCCACCTCCCATCCCCCCCGGCGGGGCAGAAAGAACAGCGCATGCCGACATTACATGCTTGCCTTTTCTTAGTCCGGTAGCCAAAGCGAAAAGAGGAGGAAGTTTAGGATTTTTTTTGCGGGTGAATTCGGCAAGCATTTTTTCATTCGTTCTGCCGTGGTCAGCCGGTCCTTCAATTTTCTCCGCAATTCCTGCCGCTGCTTCAACCGATAGAAATCCGCGATTAACCATCCAGACAATCAACTTTAACCCTGCCAGATTAAGTCTCGAAATTATAAAGACATTCTTGCTGGTCTTCAATGTCGGGTAATAACGCGGAAATGTCACCGATTCAGGATGGCCGATAGTGTGCAAGCGCCTCTTCCCTATTCCCGGAAAATCCAGATCGATCGGAGATATGGGAGATGCATCAATGTATTTACCGTTTTCAAATAATCTAATCTTACCCGTCAGCTGGTGGATTCCATGGACCGTTGCCGCGGATGGTTTTTTCGCGATGATATCCGGCCTGGCAGCTTCAATATCCCAGGCCGTGAAAATCTGTTCGGGTATGTCCAGATTCATCAATGCCTTTTTAGCCAGCATGTTTGATATGCCCGGACTTGCTCCCATCCCGACAATAGCGGTAATTTGAGCGTCCCGCGCTTTTTCATTAAGATTGAGCATGGAAATGGTTGGTTCCCAGTCGTCACAAATATCCACATAATGCCGCCCGGTCCGAATACAGGAAGAAAGCACCTGCGGGCCGAAACGAAAAAAAGGCCCGACAGTATTCATAACCAGATCCGCACCGGCTGCGGCCGCGTCAAGTGCCGCTGAGTCGGAGATATCCAGAACAAGAGGCTGTGCTATTTTCCCCAACTCGCGGGCAAAAGCTTCGGCGCGTTTTTCATCAATATCCGCGATGAAAATCCTATCGCACCACTTTTGAGAAACAAGGGTTTTGGCTGCGTGCCTACCCATACCTCCACAAGCTCCCAAAGCTAAAACTTTCATTTCTCACCTCCGTCAAAACAGACCGCGTTGCCGTCGGCATCCTGCCAGGCGGCAAAGTTTTTGCGGTATTCTCTTAAACTATCATAATTTAATTTAGTCGTTTGAATGCAGGGAATATCCGGCTGCTGAAACATAATATTACCCACAGGACCGATGACGGACGAATCACCGCTGTGAGCAAGGTCATTGCCGTCTTTGCCCACCCTGTTCAGGCCGATAACATAACACTGGTTTTCAATGGCTCTTGCCTGAAGCAAAGTCTTCCAATGGAGCGCGCGTTTGGCCGGCCAATTGGCGATGAAAATAGCCACGTCATACTCGTTTTGGATATTCCGGCACCAGATAGGGAAACGCAAATCATAACAGATGAAAGTACGCAGATTCCATCCGTTGACTTCAACAGTGAGATGACTTTTCCCCGGTGAGTACACCTTGTGCTCGCCGGCCATTCTGAAGAGATGTTTCTTATCGTAAGTCAGGATTTCACCGTCCGGTGTTGCCCAGATAAGCCGGTTAAAATATTTTTTTTCTTCCTCGATAATGACGCTTCCTAAAACATGGGAATTTTTTTGCCTGGATTTTGCAGCAATCCAGGAAACCGATGAACCTTTCATAGACTCCGCCAGTTCTCCAACGTTCATGGTGAAACCTGTAGAAAACATCTCCGGCAGAACAATCACATCCGTTTTTTCAGAAATGCTTGTAATCTTTCGGTCCAGCATTGCGATGTTGGCCGGTATGTCTTCCCAATAGAGTTCCGTCTGAATCAAAGTGACTGTCAGATCCTGCATATGCTCCCCAATGTTTGAAATGTATTTACTTAATAATCAATTTTTCAAAACTTCTCGTCATACCGGCAGAAGTCGTTTTATGTCATTTCGAGCAAAGCGAGAAATCTTGATTTCATTAAATTCAGCATTCTAAGATTCCTCATCCCGATAAATCAGGATTCGGAATGACAGCTTTCTGCCTTTTTTTCGTCATTCCCGCGCAGGCGGGAATC
>AWGX01001031.1 GCA_000495415.1 Smithella sp. ME-1
CCCGCCGCTGATCGCCTGACGCTGTTGCGATGGTCAATCTTCAATTTTCTTATCGGCAATGCCGACGCTCATGCCAAGAATCTGGCCATAATATTCACCGACCGGGGACCGCGTCTGGCGCCCTTTTATGATTTGATCTGCACGCAGGTCTATCCGGATTTGACCCAAAAGCAGTCGATGAGGATTGGCGGGGAGAACAGACCATCATGGATACAGCAGAAACATTGGGAGAAATTAAGCGAATCCGTCGCTATCAAATCAAGTCTTGTTCTCAAGACGTTGCAGGATATGGCAACTGATATTTTGCCGGCGGCCAGGTCTCTATTAACTGAATTTAATAAGTCATACGCTCAGAGCTCCGTTGTTGAAAAGATTGTTGCGGTAATAGAAAAAAAGTTCTCAGGTGAATGGTGAAAACATCACAGTTCAATGTTCTACGTTCAATGTTCTAGCAACGTTCAACGTGTACGGATTGCTCCCCGAACAATCCGTAAGGCTATGTTCTACGTTCAACGTGTAG
>AWGX01001032.1 GCA_000495415.1 Smithella sp. ME-1
GTCTTAATCGTGTAATTGAGAAGAACATCGGTCATATTTTTGTAGTCAGCCGCAGATTACTTGCTGAATTTCTGGCTTTGGTCGAAGAATTTTACGCGGAACCATTGGTCAGCCAGCCGGTCATAGTAAAAACAAAAGATAAAGAAAAACCGGACGCTGCAAGTAACGTCGTAGATATTAAAAAAATTCAGATGGAAAAATAAACCCCGTTAGAAAGTCTT
>AWGX01001033.1 GCA_000495415.1 Smithella sp. ME-1
GCGGACTGCACAGCATTATGGAAGTCGTTTCCAAAGAAGGCATCAATGTAGAATATCTTTACGCATTCGTAGAAAAGAGCGGCCAGAATGCCGTCATTATCTTCCGTTTCGACAACCCGGAAAAAGCAATCGAAGTGCTTTTGAAGAACAAGTTTACGGTTATTCCGGGAAATAAGCTGTACGAGTTTTAAAGTTTGCATTAATAGTTGAATTAACAGAAAATCCTTTTAAAATTTGTCTAATTATATCAATAATTATAAGTTATTATATTGTGTTTTAGAATTTTGTTTCATTACATTTTTCCTGTCTGTATATTACAAAAGCTTGCTTTTGCAAAGACCCTTTTAGGATTTGTAATATGCCTCATGAAGTAGTTTCTGATTTCTTTTTTGATATTGATTCTTGCGTTTTTTTAATAGGCGGCTTTGGAGGAACGGGAGTCCCGACGAAACTGATTGAAATGCTCGCCAGATCTAAATCAAAAAATCACACAATAATAACAAACGATACCGGCACGAAAAAATCGGGAATTTATCCTTTATTGAAAAATGGCAAGGTATCAAAATTAATATGTTCTTTTGTCGGACAAAATAAAGAGGCGGAAGCTTATCTGTCGGATATCGAATTGATTTTTTTACCTCAGGGATCTCTTGCTGAAAGCATTCGTACCGGAGCATCAAAAATTAAAGGGTTTCACGAAAGAATTCTTGACAAGTATAGGCACACTGAATCTATTTACGCCGATTATTCATTAGTAAGGGCTGCCAAAGCAGATATATATGGTAATCTTTTTTACGACGGAACAGAGAAAAACTTTAATCCTATTATGCTCATGGCAGGCAAAAAAACGTTCGTTGAAGTTGATAACTACCCAGTGAAACTAAAATTACATGAAAGAATGATGCCGGGAATTTATGTCGACCATATCCTTAAAAGATAAAAATAACATAGCAAAAAAAGCGGCAAGTATTGTTGCCGAAGGCAGTTCTGTTATCCTTGGAGCCGGAATACCTACCAAATGTTTGAAATTTTTAAATGACAAAGACTGCTGGGTCATATATGAAACAGGAATAATCGGCGCCTGCCCTTTCACCTGCGGCACGGAAACAATTATTGACGCAAGCAGAAAAAAAATAGGGCTTCGTGAAGGTGGTTCCATTTTCGACAGTTCTTTCATTTTCAGCCTGATCAGAAGCGGAAGGATAAAAAACGCAATTCTTGGCGCATTGGAAGTTGATCGTTCCGGTAACGTTGCTTGTCATGCCACGCATACAAGGCTTTGGGGATATGGTGGAGCCCTGGATATCTATTCCTATGTTGAAAAGAAAATCTTTGTTCTTCCGCAACAGCGTTTTGTTCGTACCTTAAGCTTACCTGTTTCCGGCAAACACATAGCCGATATTGTTGTAACGGAGAATGGATGTTATGAAATCAAATAACTTTTTTATATCCAATTTGATAAGCAGCATCAAGCTTCGCGGTGGTTTATTTAACGCCCATTTACATCTCGGCAGATCAAACACTCTTGAGAACATAGATGACACCCATTTATCTCTGGACGAAAAGCATTTTAAAATACGGGATCTTTACAAAAAACATGCTTCCTGCAAAAATTCTCTGCCCAGAATAGAAGGCTGTATTGAAGAGCTTATAAGTTACGGAACCGTAAGGGCTGATACGTGCGTCGATGTTTTTGATGAAATTGGTTTAGATAGCTTAAAAATATTTACCGCCTTACGCGATAAATATAAAAATACGTTTGATTTACGCCTTGGTGCATATTGTCCCTATACACTTTCTACAAAAAATTTTGAGTTCCTTTATGAAGCGGCCAAACATGTCGATTTTTTATGTTCACTGCCTGATAACCACGGAGATTTTATTGGAGACATTGAAAAAACTTTTAATATTGCAGCACAATTTAAGAAGACACCCCATTTTCATCTGGATCAAAAAAATATTCCTTCGGAAAATGGAACAGAAGTTTTATGCGATGTAATGGAAGCGCACGGCATCCGGGGAGCATGGGCTGTACATGTTATTTCTCCCTCCAGCTACAATGAAACAAGATTTTTTGCCCTGGTTGATAGACTTCTGAAAAATGACATCAAAATTATCACCTGCCCTTCAGGAGCAATAAGCATGTTTCAATATAGAGATGTCCTGGCGCCAACACATAATTGTATTGCCAGGGTCTGGGATTTCGTAAGAGCAGGCATTGAAGTTAAAGTAGGATCGGACAACACCGGCGACATGCTTTGCCCGGCAACAACGTTAAACTTAATAGATGAAGTAATCGTCCTGGCCAACGTAACAAGAAATTACAATATTGATGATTTAGTTAAAGTAGCAACTATCTCCTGATTTTTTTCTACTATCTATTAATTGGACAGGAAATTCCGGGGACACAACACTTAATTATTAAATATTCTTACATTAACTTTTTCACCCTTTGCTATTCACCATGCACTTTTCACACTATTCTTTAAAACTTTACTCCGCACAAATCCTGTTTCTACCTTCCTGCTTGGCCTGGAGCATTAGTTTTTTAACCCGATAAAAAAATGATTTCATATCTTCCTCCGGTTTGTACTGCGCAAGACCTATGCTTACCGTTACATGAACTTCTTTACCCGATTCCGGAGCGAAAACTTCTTTTCTTAATTCCTCTTGTACTTTTTGTGCCGTTAACAGTCCTTGCTCTTTAGCAGTCGCCGGCAATATCATCGTAAATTCATCATCGCCGAACCAGTAGGATAAATAACTTTCACCCCGGCATCGCTTTAGCAAATTATAGAGTTTTGTCGCCGTCTTCTCTCCTTCAACATGACCGTATGTGTCACTGAACGCCTTGAGCTTATCGATATCAATCAACATGACTGTTAACGGTTGTTGATTGAGGCTGGCCGTCTCCACTTCTTTTTCCAGCTGCGCGTAAAACTCTCTGGATTGATAAAATTGCGGTTGATATGGTTTTGTCTTCCAGCGCTGGTGGAACCAGAACCACTGCTCGGGATATTCACGAACAATATCTTCTATGACTTTGGTAAAACGCTGTGTATTGGTTAATATGTCCGCTTGATAATCTCCCGTGCTAACAGCCTCAATAGCCGGTGTTATTACGGCTTTGTATTTACCTGATTTTTGTCTGGCCGGGAAAAGTGCGATGACCGGCGCACCGGAACGCATGGCCATAACAGCAAGCCCTTTACCGGTGCAGGCTGGACGGCCGAAAAAATCAACAAACACCCCTTC
>AWGX01001034.1 GCA_000495415.1 Smithella sp. ME-1
CCCGCCGTAAAAAGAACAACATTCTGATAACGGCCTATCTGTTCCACAGCGAATGAAATATAATTGTCATCTGTCAGATAATCATCGCCGTCCAGATTTAAAATCCATTCGCCACCGGCAAATTCATATAAAGTTCGCCGGTAATTTGCTGTTTTCCCCAGATTTGTTTCGTTCCTGTAATATTTCAGTCTTTCATCTCCTGCATATTTTTTTGCAATTTCCGGCGTATTGTCAGAAGAACAGTCATCGGCAATAATAATTTCCAGATTAGCGTAATCCTGCCGGAGAGCACTTCTAACAGCGTCTCCCAGGTAATCAGCCTGATTATAAGTAGGAATTATAATAGTAACCAGAGGGCTCTTCATAAATTTTCATCTCTGCCGGCTGAAAATAATTTTTCGAAATACGGATTTAAAATTTTCAGGCAGCGTTCGCGATAATAATTGACGTAATGTAATAATGATTTTAAAAACAAAAATATCAAACTCATTAACATCGATACAGCGTTTGAGCTTGACAATGGAATATAATTTCAAAGCGCTGAGGTCTTTTTCGTTAAAAGAACACGGTTTATGTATTTTTACAAATACTCCGGGAATATCTGAATCTTTTTCATTTGCTTCGATCACCATATCCCCGAAAATCACTTGCATATCTTTCATCTCATAACGCCAGAAATCAGACGGGAAGCTATGATGTGCAAATCCTTTTGATCTGGTTGTGAGAATCATTATACCTTTGGGTTTAAGAACATTTTTCAGGTTCGAAATGGCTTTGCGCCAATCGCGGACATGTTCCATAACCTCCGTACAAATAACCACATCAAAACTTGCCGGACCGTAGCGCTTCGTCAAATTATTGATATCGCATATTTCATCAACACCGGGACCGGAAAAGACATCAACGCCGAGATAATACAGAGGCTCGTAACTGCAAATAAAAGACCGCAGTGAACCATTGATATCCAGAGAACCAACCTCCAATACCCTTTTATCTTTTATTTCTTCGCGCGAAATGTGAGACTTCCCGAATTCGATACACGATGGATGGCACATATTAACGCCTTAAATGTTCTACTATTCTTACGGCATTGAGTTAAAAATCTGCAATTTTGTTTCTTATTCTTCTAATAAGCTCCTGAAAAAAAGGCTGTTCCGAATCATTATCATCAGTCAGACGAAATAATAAAGGTACCTCCAGTATCTTTTCATGATGCATGCCGTGTCCCCATAGATTGTTTTCGCCCCAGCAATCGCCGTGATCGGCGCAGATTATCGTGTTGCCATCGGCAAAAGACTCCAGCAATGATTGAATCTGCTTGTCGACATATTCCAGACAAGCCTTCTGGCGACGCCTGCATTCAACCGCGTCATTTTTCTCCGGAGCCATCGGCTGACATGGATTAATGTTTTTATCCCACGGAGCGTTTTTGAAATAGTAAGGGAAATGTGTTTCGCCGATATTAAGAAAGAGAAAAACCGGGGAATCAATATTTTCGAGTTTTTGACTTAGCCAATCAAGTTGTTTTTCCAGAAACCAGATATCCCCGGGAAAGTAAAAATCATGAAAATCGCAAGTCAGAGCCCGTCCGGTCGGCCTTGAGGGATCAAACCAGAAGAGCGCTCCCGAGCCTATGCAAAAATAACCTCGTCTTTTCAAACCATCGACAATATTCTCTCCGTCAAGAATAAAATGGTGTTTACCGGGACCGGAAAATCCTCCTCCCTGCATTTTGAATATTTTCCCAATCACAGGATTAACAAACGATTCCGGCGATTGAGCATCACCGGGCGTGAAACCCGTAAACATTGCCGCGTGGGATGAATAAGTATAATTACCAGGCGCCATACAGCGGTAAACAGAACCAATAGTACGCAAATTAGGAACATCCGCGCTGATAAATGTATCATAACGGCAGGAATCCAATGTGATAAAAAGAACCGATTCCGTCCTGGCTTTTTTGAACACGGCCATATCCCCTCTTTTTGAGATGAACATAAGAATAAGCTCATTCCGTGTCAAGAAAATCTTGGTCTTGAAATTAATAAAAAATGTTTACCGAGTTTGATGAACAAAAAAAAGGCAGGACCAATTATGACCCTGCCCTTTTTTGTATATCTAATGTAGTGTTTCAGTAATGGCT
>AWGX01001035.1 GCA_000495415.1 Smithella sp. ME-1
TATTAAAGGATCTATTTTTAGCCATGAAAATATTTTATAAATAATCTTTGCCGACAAGCAGTAATCCCAGTTAATCGAAATCTCATCAGATAGTTTTTTATTATAGGGAATGAAGTGAGACTGAAGTATTATTCTTATAAATTCAGGCATTTTTTTATTTTCGCCCATGTTAAGATGCGTTTCTGAGAATTCTATATCGTTTATCCCGAGAAATGAAAATATTTTTTGCATTTCACCTTTCTGGTTTTTTATAAAGTCTTCGTATTTGATAATCTTAATTCGTGATTTATCAAAATACTGATACCAATTTTTAAATTGCTCAAGATAATAACCGCGGTATCGATAGGAGTTGTGTTGATGATG
>AWGX01001036.1 GCA_000495415.1 Smithella sp. ME-1
TTTCTGATGTATCACCGGATTTAGCACGCTTGCGGATGTTGCTTAAGTAATTTGATTGCTCAATGAAAATGGGTAAATCCACACTTGATCGTTTTCCTTTTACAACCGTCTGCATTTCTGATTCGCTGCCTGCAGTAATGTCTTCGGGTGCAAAGGGCAAAGAGGTAACATTTATTTCCCTGCCCGGTCGATGATGAGGATGAATACCGATTATATCCCAAATTTCTTTGTTTAACTTTACATTTGTTTTTACCGGATATTGAAAAACCCTGCTGTTGGCCTTGCTCATTTATGCCTCTTTTAAGTTTCCATCGTTAGTTTGCTGACAAGATAGCATTTCAATATTTCGGTTTGATGACACTAAGTAAAAGATTTGATTACGGGATAAAAAAATGGCACTTAACTTTACAGTATACCGTAATTAAATGTAATTTAATTGACATAAAATATCAAATTTCTTATACTTGAGCACCAGAAAGCAATTTTGTTCAGTCAATAGCTTAACCTCAATGGAAACAAAAGGAGGGTATTGTTATGGCAGAGAAAAAAATTGGCGAAGTAATGAAGTTTTTCTCGAA
>AWGX01001037.1 GCA_000495415.1 Smithella sp. ME-1
GTAGTGCCGTGGGGCACCATTCACCATTCACTTTTCATCCGGCTTCATGCTCACCTTATCTAAAAACTTACGGGGATCCTCCGAAAATATGGCAAAGTTATCTGTCGTAACAATCGCGGGACGCGCTTTAGGATACTGCACCAGAAAAGCGTTTAGTCCCGATGACAATTTGCGGCGGCCTGATTTGACTTCGATAGCGTAAAGCTGACCCTGATACTTATATACAAAATCAACCTCTTTTTGTTTCTCGCGCCAATAATACAAATCGCCGGGTAACTGTAAAAGTCTTATGCCTACAGCATTCTCGAAAATTCGTCCCCGTTTCTCTGGTTCGGCGAGAACTCGTGGTCCTTCGTGCATAGTGAATAAAGCCGGACAGGAAATCAGCATCTTGGGGCTCGAACCCCGCGTCAAATAACTTTTTGCCGAATATTTACCCAAAGGATGAATGAGAAACGAGCCGGAATATAGTTCAATATAATATTTAACCAGATCCGTATTGCCCTTATCCTGAAGCTGCCCCAGCAATTTCGTGTAACTTATCTCCTGGGCCGGATAGCGGGAAAGAATTTCAAACGCCTGGCGAAACAAGGCGGGATTACCCACTTTCCGGTTAAGCAGAATATCCTTGCCGACAACCGCTTCAATAATGGAATCTTTCAAATACGAATACCAGCGATCAAAATCATTCTCATAAGCAACAGCGCCGGGATAACCGCCGTAAGTCAGATAGCGGTTGAGATCATATTTAAAAGCAGCCGTTAGCTCTTCATAATTCCATTGATAAGTTCTTATTAATTCGAAACGGCCGGCAAGACTTTCCGTCAAGCCTGTTTGCAACTGCAAAGAACTTGTACCTAAAAGAATAACACGCAACGCTCTGGGCGACTTATCCCACAGGGCTTTAACCGTCTCTGACCAATTGGGCACCTTTTGAATTTCATCGATAACCAGAAGAGACTTTTTGCCCAGAAGCAATGCTTTCTGCCACTGCTCCATCAGCCAGGTGCGATCAGCGTTCAAAATATCATCCGCATTGGCATAATGAACAGTTCCTGAATAGCGGGACAAAAGTTGTTTTACCCCGGTTGTTTTGCCGACCTGACGAGGGCCTACCAAAACCTGAATTAGAGGCTGCCCTTTGGAGAGGCGCTTTTCCAGTTGCGCCACAAATGATCTTTCGTATATTTTAGACATGATTGTATTATACACATTTTACTAGACAAGCCTGGCAGTGGACTTTGAACCCAGAACCTTGAACAGTCTTTTCTTTTCACCATTCCCTTTTCACTTTTCACTATTCACATTTCACTCTTTTCTTTTCCCCATTCATTTCACTCTTCATATTTGCCGATTTTCCAAACGCCTTTTTCCCGGAAAGCGGGAATCGTCTGTCTGCGGGCGGCGTTCAACAATGCGTTAATTGATTTTTTTTGAGCTTTTGCATAATCCGCAAGCGTGCTTATTTTATCGCCTTGCAGATAAGCAATTCTTTTATGAAGAGATTCCGTCAGCGCCAGTGTAACAATCTTCTCCATTGTCTTAGTCTTTTTTAAGTCCTTATATTCGCCGAAAGCCTCATAATAAGTCTGTTTCTCTTTATCGCGAATAATTATGTTGGGAAAACCAAAACGCATAAGCTGATAATTAATGATCACACGACCCATTCTGCCGTTACCGTCGTTGAATGGATGAATTGTTTCAAAATCCAGATGAAATTTAGCAATTTTATCGGTGAAATACACGGAATGATCAGCGGTATAATCTGAAATAATCGATTCAATCATTCTTTCCACATGCTCCGGCGCCGGCGCGATATGCGTGCCCACGCGCACGTACTCACCTTTTTTGCGGAAACGTCCCGCGATAGCATCATTGATGTTACCCATAAGCATTTTATGCAAAAGGAGGATTAATTCTACGGAAAACTCCGGATCAACAGATTTATTTCTGATGTATTCCAGTACTCGCGCGAGATTTTTTGCTTCGAACACTTCACGTACCGACACATTGCGGGATACTTGCAGCTCCATTAAAATGCGTTCGGTCTCTTTGAGAGTAAGCGTGGAATTTTCAATGGCATTCGAATTAAAAACACTTTCCGAAAGTTCGGTCTCGTCAATCAACTTGAGCAAAGACGCCTTGCCCTTACTTAGTTGATCGTACTTAGTCTTGAGAACCTTGATAACATCTTTTGTTGTGTTAGTTGTTGCCATGGTAGTTACCATACAATATTAACGTATTTTTGTCAATTGTTCGTTAATTTGATGATAAAATAGCCTTGATTAACGATATTTTTTTTACCTGTCCCATTAATTTTTTTGTCTTTTGTCCCCCGCTGGCGC